>NZ_JBEXSZ010000010.1:0-102876 GCF_040613865.1 Streptomyces sp. NPDC006197
ACGGCCAGGAGGCTGAAGTCGGTGAGGTTGTCGAGCTGTTGGAATGCGGTGGCGTACGTCTGAGCGGTCACCGAGGCAGTGGAGTCGATGCCGGGTGTGATAGCCGTGACAACTGTGTCTTTCGCCGCATCTCCGATCTGTACCGCGTCGGCATTGGCCGGCCTGCGCGGCGCCGTACCGTCCTGGTACCAGCCGAGCGCGTCCCCGAGCTTGAGCGCACCGGTCGCGTCGTCGGCAGTTGCGGGCTGCACGCGCACTGAGGATCCAGCGGAGTCTGTGCCCGACTCAAGGCGCAGCCTGACCTGTTTTCCTTCCTTCTGCACAGTGCACGTGAAGCCGCTGAAGGCAGCGTCGTCCGTCGTCGTCTTGTTCTTGGTCAGTGCCAGTTTCTGCACAGCGTCCTTGATGGCTGTCGCCACGTTCTCAAGATCGGTTGCGGAGCCGGCTTCAGGCGGGAGCGTTACGGACTGGAACCCGTCGCCGTCGAGATTGATCTGGAAGCTGACCTTGGACTGAAGTGGCAGGTCCGGGTGCGGGCCACCCATGTGCAGGCCTGACTGAGTGCTGGTGTTGCTGTCAAGCATTTGGGCGTCGATCAGGTTCGATTCGCGGGCGAGCACACTCCCGACGAATCGGGGGGCGGAAGGGTCGACGCTCAGGTTGTCGAACACCTCGACGGGTGCTTGGTCCCGGTAGTCCGTTGGAAGGACGGTTGGGTCCGCCTGTCTGCGGACGCTCACCTTGAACTCGTTGTGGGGGTTCTGGGTGCCGTCTTCGATCTGGAGGACCAGCGAGTTGCCCCACACACCCTTGTTCTTAGCCGAGAAGGTGACGCCCGGTACTGGCGACGCGTGGCGGTTGTTGACGGTGACGCTCGCCAGGGCTGCATCCGCAGGGAGAACGCGCACGATGTAGCACTGCCGCCCGCCGTTGTTGAAGTACTGGAAGACGCTGTGGGCCAGATGACTGCCGTCGATTACAGTGCCGTAGAGCCGTTGGAATTCGGTCCAACTGGTCACGCGGGTGGCCTCACTCGGACCCATTTCGGCCAAGCCCACAAAGGCCGCCGTCGAGGTACTGGCAACCTGGAGCGGTCGCACACCGCCGGAGACTTCCTCGACATACACGCCCGGATATGTCGGTGTCGGCATCCCATCTCCTCACGAGTCGATCAGCTGGATTCGAACGGAGGGCAGGGCCCGCCACTCAGACGACTACAGGACGCTGCCCATCTCGCGTCACCGATCCGTCACCGTCGCGTCAGCAGTCGGGGGGGCAGTACGAGACCACTTGACCTTCGGCTCGAATTCCGAGCTGTGCGCGCTGGCCGAGGTCTACGTGAGCGACAATGTGAAGCAGAAGTTCACGAAGAACTTCGTTGCGGCCTGGGGCAAAGCCATGAACGCCGCCGGTTCGGCCTGGTCTGAGCATCCTGATGTGACACCGGCGTCGCCCGGGCCAAGCCGTACGGGGCAGCCCGGGCGTTCGCGTTTTCGGGAATGCCGTCACCGAGGACTTGGCGGCGGACCGATCTCGACCACCAGTGCCACTCGGGCGCCGAGTTCGATACATGGTCGGGGTTGTCGCGCTCGGACAGGCCAGATGGAACGTCCGACAAAGCCTTGTCAGGGCTTCGACGGCACAGTCTTCAGCCATCCTTCCGACTCGAGCCGGGGCCAACCGATCGGGTCGGCCGTCCCTACGCAGCGCGGCGAGGAGGTGGCGTTGACGACCGTGATCTCAGCTTCATAGGCAGTGAGCGAGTCGCCGGTGGGCTTCTTCAGTTCGATCTTGTAGGTGATCTTGGCGAGCCGCAGGCTGCCCGGGTGCGCCCATGTCTCGGTCGTCATGATCACGTCCACGTCGGAGGCCTTCTGCGTGAACAGGTCGCTGATGGCCTGCTCAATGCCGCACTTCTGCAGCTCCTGATTGACCTCCTTGGGTGCGTAGCGAATGCCTCGCGCGCTCTCCGCCCCGGTGATATTGCCCTGGCTGTGCGCCCGCTCCCAGCCCGGCACGTTGACCTCCACGCTGGACGGCAGCAGATTCTCCGTGCCCCGTCGGCCCGATGGGCGGCCGACCCGGCTACGGATCACCGTGGCGCCATCGGCTGTGGTCCCCTCAAAGAGCACCTGTCCGCCAGCCGGGGCCGTGGTCTTCTTCGGGCTCCCTGCGCCGCCGCCCTTGGTCTGCAGCGTTTCCGGCGGCAGGTCCGGTATCACCATACCGTCCGGGGTGACCAGCCCCAGATTGAGCCCCGGCAGCTCTGGCGAGGCCAGCATCCGCCTGATCACGCCGGTGGTGCCCGTGCCGACCCGGTGCAGCAGGATGCCCACTACCACATCGACGGTGAGCTTCGTGACGGCGATGGCCAGGTGGTCGGCTGCAGAGTCGAAGTCGGATTCCGAGCTGGCGTTCAGAGCGGTCGACATGAATGCCGCAATGTGCCGGATGATCTCGAGCGCCTCCATGCCGCCCATCACCAGGCCAGCGACCACCAGGCCAGCGACCAGGACGTCGGCCACCCAACCAGCCGGGGTGAGCTGGGAGGCGACATAGACCGTGGTGAAGGCGGCCATCGCCGCGATTGACTCGGGCGTCTTCAGCTCCTGGAGCCTCGCCCTGTACTGGGGGCCTAGGTGCGGGTTCCTCAGCGTGGCGTCCAACGCCTTGACCAGTTTGTCGGCCGCCGACATGTCCGCCACCGTCGCGGGCCGGCCGACATCCCAAGGCGGCGGAGTGGCAGGGAACCGGCTCGTCCACGCCCGCTGCAAACCCTGCCGGATCGCCTCCGCGTCGTGCACCTCGGCCTGGCGGGAATGCGAGATCAGGGCCCGGAGAATCTCCTCGGAGACCTTCTCACCGGTCAGTGCGATCTGCTCGGGGGTCCTGCCGTCGAGCAGCCGGAACGAGCGGGCGACCGCCAGTGGCAGCAGCAGCGGTGCAAGCCCAACGTTCTCAAAGTAACCGGCGATGGACTCCGCGTCGCCGCCTCTGGCCCGCGGCACGGCTGCCAGCACCTCCTGCTGCTGGTCGCTTGGCAGACCGATCTCCGCCATCTTGTTCCTGAGCTGAAGCAGGTCGTCGGCCGTCGCTCTCCCCACCATGGCCCGGTCGGCGGCGACCAAGGCGATCTCGATCCGGGCCCGGCTGTGTGGCCCCAGTGAATCGGCGGCGGAGACGTTGGCGACCAGGTAAGTGTGCCAGGCGCGGCCAAGCCGGGTGAGCCGGGTGAGCATGCCCGCCATGCTCATGCCGTTGAGCATGGCGAAGGCGGTGCCGAACTCGCCCTCGGCCAGCTTGGCCTCAAGCCCGTCGCCGACCGCGGACCCGGGCCGACGGAGCAGCGCCTCCAGGTCGGCCCGCTGGTCGACGGGCAGTGCGGCGGCGTCCATCAGGAGCGCCAACTGCATTCGGTCACTGTCGGTCGGCCCCTTGGCCTGGAACTGCACGGCCCGGATCGCCGCCTCGATACGCTTCACGCCGGCGGGGCCCAGATGTGCCTCGTCCCCGGTCAGCCCGGTGAGCATGGCGGGTAGCAAATCCCGAGCTCGGGCGCGCTTCAGGATGGCGATCAGGGCGGTCATGCTCTGACCACCGAGCCAGCCGAGCGTCGCCGGAAGCTCCCCGGCCGCAGCCTGGTCGAGAGCAGGGTCACCGTAGGCAGCAGGCGGGTTGGGTGCTCGGGCCACGACGGGCGGGCTGAATCGCTGTTGCACTGTATGGGCCAGCTCGTGTGCCAGCAGCCGGGATCCGGCGAGCGTGAGGGGCTGGTACTGGCCACGGCCGAAGGCGATGTTTGAACCGAAGGTATAGGCGCGGGCCTGAAGGGCGTGGGCGGCGCTCATAGCTCCGGGCCCGGTGTGGACGAGCACGTCGCTGAGATCGAGTCCCAGGCGCGCCTCGTACGGTGCTCGTACGGAGAGCGGGAGGGAAAACCCCTCGCCTTCAACGCCCGCTCGCGCCGTCTCGACGGCCGCTCCCGGGACAGGCCCCGCGCCGACGGCCGGAGCGGGGGGAGGACCGCCGACGGCGAACCGGTCTGCGGCGTGCTCGGCTCCGATGTCGGACGCTGCGGGCACAGAGAGATCAGCCGCCCGTACGCGGCTCAGGTCGGTCCCGAACTCCTGCTCCAGCACGCGCTGCAGCTGCGTGGCGGGCTTTCCCAGAAGCTCCCTATCCCGCAGCGTGGCCTCGCGGTCCGCGCTGCGGGTCTTGCCGGCGAGCAGCTGACCGACGGCCGCATTACCCAGTAGCCGCGGCAGGCGGGCGGGGGTGGCTGGATGTGCCCGGACTATGTATTCGCCCCGCTCAGGCGTGCGACTGCGCTCCGGCAGCTTGGCGTATATGAGGGCCACGGCATTCTCCCTGGATCCCGCTCCGATCAAACGTTCGGTGTCTAGGTCGGCAGTACCTGGCGGAATGAGTCTGACGATGGGGGTTTTCGTGCAACGCGACGCATTCGTGTCCCCGGCTCACCGCAATACGGGGGGACCGCTTCCATGCCGGAACAAGAGTCTGCCTGCTCAGGCGACCCTGCGTGTCGATCGTGCTATCGCTGTGCTGGCTTGGTCCAGTCCAGATCGGCCCAGCGGCACGGCGTTGCCGGGTCAAGAAGTTTCGGATGGTATTCGGGGTTCCATTCCCGACGGAAGCGGATGCTCGCGTCAAGCAAGCCGTCCTTGGGTATGTGGCGCCGGCACGGAAGATCAGGTCCTCGCAGGCGCCGTCGGTGATCCACTTCAGGGTGATCATGGGGAGTAGGGGCCCATTGCTCTTGCATGGGAAGGTACCGCCGACGTCGGAGTGCACGTCGACGAACCAGACTTCCTGCCCCGTGTCGCACAGAGAAGCTGATCGGAGTGTTTCCGGAAACTCACGGAATGGGTATCGCTTTCCGTCTAGGGGCACAGCGTGCCGGATACAGGCGACGTTGGGGAGCTGACGGGCGTGAGGCCGCCGCAGGGAGTTCAGCCGGAGGACGTCTGCTGTCTTTACGATGCCGCAGACACTGAGGTAGGCGACGGGCAGCGCTTTGCGGGAGACCTGCTGTGGATCGTTGCGCTTGATATCCGGCCGCAGCGGCTCGTGCTCGGTACACCGACAGAAGGCGTGCGGGAAATAGGTCACTCCCTCTTCACCCTCGCGGATACCGGGAATGGCAGCGCACTTTGCCACCGCATAGGGGAAGAGATTTTTCGACCCTGATCTCATGAGGCCGGGCTCGTTGAGCATGCCGACCAGGGCACAGGCGGTGTAAGTGTTGCGGCTGAAACTGAAGACGTATACGCGAGCGCCGGGCTCCCAGTGCTGCATCAGGTAGGTGCAGGCCTCGGCAAGATTGCTCCGCGGGGCAGTACCGAAGGCGAGACCGGACAGCTGCGACATCCGACGATCGACTGGACCGCGAGTCTGGGCCGACGAGATGGTGCCGACGCTGGGGCCGTAGGGGGTCGGATCATCCACTTCCAGCATTCCGAACAGGTGTACGATTTTGGTGGGGCTCTTTGCGCCCGCCTGACTGCCCGCTCCGTCGAGGCAGCCGATGATTCTGCGCGGCATACCGACCTCCTCGGGTTACGCTCTACGATCTCCGAGCGCTCCCACGTACTCGGTGTGCGGCCAGCGGACCAGCTGAAGCTCAGGCTTTACGGCCTGCTCGCCACACGCCTGTTTCGCGTTGCCCCACCAGTCAGCGCCCGGGTTTCAACACCCCGACCAGAATGTGATCCTCACTCTTCGCAGATAGATCACGCTCCGATGTCCGATTTCGGGTGCCCGCACGTGTCCCTTGTATCAAGCGAAACCCACACCTTCCGATCCTGCAAAGGCTCACCATGCCTGGTAAGCCGGCCTGTCCAGCGATTAGCCCGGGCGTACATCCGGCGGTAGCGCCGAGTGAACCTGCATGCGCGGAGTAATAGCCGCTGGTCGGCTCGCAAATGATGCCGCCAGAGCCTCTCGAACACAGCCATTCGGAGGGTGGCGCCAAAGACTAGGCGTACCCCCTCCAACCTGCAGCGGAAGCCTTCAAGGACGGCTTTCGGCGATGTGACGTTCCGTTATCGCCGGATGTGAGCCAGACCCGAACGATTTGCAGTCCCCATGTCAGATGCGGGCTCGCGAGGCCTGGCAGCGATGGACGCGTGGCTGGAACGAGACCATCGACGCTAAGTCCCTCAGAAGTCCCTACTGAGGGGCGAGCCACCGAGATCAGCATGAAACCGCAGGTCACGCGCTTGATCGCCACGACAGGCCGCATGTACATTCCTTGCATGGTGGTCCGTACGGCGGCCCGGCAGCAGGTCACGGCGTGGCGGCCGCGCGTTCCCGGGGTCGTGGAGGTGTTCCACGCCCGTTTCACCGAGCACGCGTACCCGATGCACGTGCACGACGTGTGGACCCTGCTCATCGTCGACGACGGCGCGGTCCGCTACGACCTCGACCGGCACGAGCGCGGCACTCCCGGCGACACGGTGTCCCTGCTCCCGCCACGGGTCCCGCACAACGGCTCGCCCGCCACCTCCGACGGCTTCCGGAAGCGGGTCCTGTATCTGGACCTGACGCAGCTGGACGAGAGCTTCATCGGTCCGGCGGTCGACGCGCCCGACCTCGTCGACCCGCTGCTGCGGCGCCGCGTCGGGCAGTTGCACACCGCGCTCGCGGAGCCGGGGGACGAGCTGGAGGCGCAGAGCCGTCTCGCCCTCATCGGCGAACGGCTGCGCGGCCATCTGCGGCCCCGGCTCGTCACGCCCGCGCGGGGAGCCGATCCCGGTGTGGCGCACGGCCTGCGGGAGCTCCTCGACGCGCGTCTCGTCGAGGGAGTGACCCTGGAGGAGGCCGCCCGGCTGCTCCACGCCCACCCCGCCCATCTCGTACGGGCGTTCAGCGGCGCCTTCGGCATCGCGCCGCACCAGTACCTGACGGCCCGCCGGATCGACCGGGCCCGGCGTCTGCTGCTCGACGGGCGGCCGCCGGTCGAGGTGGCGGCCGCGACCGGGTTCTACGACCAGTCGCATCTGAACCGTTCGTTCAAGCGGATCGTGGGCACCACCCCGGGGCGCTTCGCCCGGACGCCCGGGAAACCGTCGCCCCTCTCGTGAACCGCCCCTCCCCAGGGGACCCGGCGGCCCGGGAACCCCTTCCCACCCCACGACGTTATACCCCCCGAGGGTATAGGGAGGAGAGGTTCCGTGACCACGAGAAAACTGACCGCGAGAAGACTGACCGCGCTCACCCCCGAGCAGGCACCCGGCCGCGCACGCGAGCTGCCGACCGACGTCGTCGAACGACACGGCTCCGTCGGCGAGACGGTGTCCACGATGGCGCACTCGCCCGCCAGGGCACGTCGTCCGACCCGCGCGAGGCCGCCCTCATCGGCCTCGCCCTGCGGGTCCTGGCCGAACCGGGTGCGCTCTCGGACGAGGACGTCGCCGGGGTGCGGGCGCACGGCTGGAGCGACCGGGTGATCGCCGAAGTGGTCGGCGTGGTCACCCTCAACCTCCTCACCGGCGCCTTCAACCTCCTCGCGGGCATCCAGCCGCGGCGCGAGGACTGACGGGCGACCGGCCCGGCATCGGGCGCCGCGAAGCCGACCACGACCCGCCGGACAGGCCCTCATGCTGCAACGGTGCTTGCCCCCACCCATCGGGCCGCAGAAACCTTCAGCCTCGGCCGATAGCCGGCCCCACTCCCCCCACACCCGCCAGCCGCCCACGGCGCGGAGGGCTATCCAGCCCCGCGCAGTCGCACCCGACGCCCACCAGAACCGGCCACCCCCAGGGCCCGGACCTGGAACACCCGCCGCATTCCGTGCCCATGGCGCCGACACTTGCTCTAGTTTGGTTCGCCTACCGATCAACGGGGGATCGTCACATGACCAAGGACGAGATCGCGCGCATCCGGACTGAACGACCGACCCCGGTCCTCGCGGCGCTCGCCGTCGAACGCGGCCTGGGCGACCGGGCCGCCACGCTCGCGACGAAACAAGGTTCCGCATGGAGGAAGTCGCGGGACTCGCGGCTCCACTTCTTCGCCGGGGACCTGATCGTGAAACTGTGCAGCCACCTCAGCCCCCGCGTGGAGGGTTGACCCCGCCACCGTGAAGCAGCTGACGGGGCAGGACCCCACCCACATCGGCCCCTACCGTCTGATAGCCCGCCTCGGCGAAGGAGGGATGGGCCTGGTCTACCTGGGCCGGTCCGACCTCGGCCGTACGGTCGCGGTGAAGGTCGTGCAGGCCGAGCATGCCCAGAACCCCGAGTTCCGCAGACGGTTCAGCCGCGAAGTCGCGGCGGCCAGGCGGGTGGGCGGCGAGTGGACGGCTGCCGTCCTGGACGCCGACACCGAGGCGGCCGTGCCCTGGGTTGCGACCCAGTACATACCCGGTCCCGACCTGGCCTCCGTGGTCGGCAGGGACTTCGGTCCCCTGCCCGAGCCCTCGGTCCGCACGCTCGCCAACCGCCTTGCCCTCGCCCTCCAAGCGGTGCACGAGGCGGGTCTGATCCATCGCGACCTGAAGCCCTCGAACGTCCTGGTGACCGTTGACGGCCCCCGGGTCATCGATTTCGGTATCGCGCGGGCACTCGACAGCACCGGCGGAGACAGCCTGCTCACCCGCACCGGCATGCTGATCGGTTCGCCCGGGTTCATGTCTCCCGAGCAGGCCCGGGGGCAGCGGCTCACGCCCGCCAGCGACATGTTCTGCCTGGGGGCCGTCCTCGTGTACGCGGCCACGGGCCGCCTTCTCTTCGGGGCCACGGACACCGGTCTGAACGCGCATCTGTTCCGGATCGCCGAGGAAGAGGCGGACCTCACCGGCGTGCCCGATGCGCTCCTCGGTCTGGTGCGCGCGTGCCTGGAAAAGGACCCGGCGAAGCGGCCCACGCCCGCACAGGTGGTCGCGTACACGTCCACCGACCTGGCCGCGGAATGGCTGCCCGGCCCGGTCCTGGCCCAACTCGGGCGTAAGGCGGCGGAGTTGCTGGACTTCGTTCCGCAGGTGCGGGACCCGCTGCCGGGCCCACTGCCGGACCCGCGGGCCGCGGCCGCGCTGTCCGTCGCTCCGCCGCAGCCGACGTCGTACCCCCTGTCGCCTGCCACCCCACCACCGGCGCCTCCACCGCACGGAGCCTCGCGGCCCCCCTCGCCCTCCGAGCCGGCCGACGACGACGCGGGCCCGCAGGCCGGGCGCGGCTGGGCGCTCGCGATGGGCATGCTGGCGCAGTTGGTCGTGCTGACGGACATGGCGGCTTTCTCGTTCCTGTCTCCCGCCCTCGTTCCCAGCCACCTCTCCCTGCAGTGGATGTTCGCCGGCTACGCCATGGCCTTCGGCGCCCTGCTGTTCGTCGGCGGACACCTCGCGGACCTCGTCGGCCGCAAGCCGACGCTGCTCATCGGCCTGGGCGGCTTCGCGGCGTGTGCCGCCGCGCTCACGATCTCGACCAGCCCCGGCGTACTGGTGGGCGGTCAGGTCCTCAAGGGTGCCTTCGCGGGCTTGATCACACCGGCTTCCCTTGCCCTGGTCGCCGGCCAGTTCACCATGCCGAAGGGGCGCAGAAGTGCCATCGGGCTCTACGCCGCCATCGGCGTGGGCGGTTCCCTGCTCTCCCGCTTCCTGTTGGTACCGCTCGACAGCGTGCTGTCCCCGGAAGCGCCCTCGCTCGTCACCCTTCCGACGGCTCTCCTCGCCCTCATCGGCACCGCCGTCCTGGTCCGCGACGCGTCCCGACGCCGGGAGCCCGCCCGCTTCGATCCGGTCGGCGCGCTGCTGAGCGCGTTCGGCATCGCCGCCCTCGTCCTCGCCTGCGCGGAGGCCACGTACACGGGCTGGAGCCCCTTTGCGGGGCTGTTCCTCGTGTGCGGCATCGCCTTGACCACGGGCTTCGCCCGGCGGCAGTCGAAGGCCCGGGGCACGATCCTGCCCGCCTGCCCGCGAGAGTCCCGCGACAGGCGGGGCGCTTCGCTCAGCCTGTTCCTGATCGGCCTCGCGCTGCCGGCCATGGACTTTCCCTTCGAGCGCTTCGTCTTCTCCGGCTACGAAGAGCCGCTCACCATCGCGGGATCCCTGCTGACCCTCGTCTCGTTCCTCGTCGGCGCCCTGGCGGTCTCCGCCCGGCTGCTGCCTCGCGTGGGGCCACGCGCTCTGCTGACGACAGGTCTCGTGATCTCGGCGGCCGGGCCGCTCCTCGAGCTCGCCGCAGGTGACAGCATCGCCCTCGGCATTCCCGGCATGGTCTGCGTCGGGATCGGGCTCGGAATCGCCGGCACGGTGCTCTACTCGACCGTGCTGAACGGCATCGCCGCACAGGACTCCGGCGGAAGGTCCGCCCTCGTCCTGGTGAGCCAGCACGTGGGCGCCGCGCTGGGATTCGCCCTGCTCTCCGGATTGCTTCCAGGACTCGGCCCGCACGAGCCGTCGAACCAGTACCTGGCGGCCGGGGCCCTGCTGGCAGCCGCGCTGATCGGCGGACTGACGATCAGGGCGAGGCCCTCGGACGAGGAGACAGGCAGCACACCGGCGCCGTTCCGGGCGCCCGGCTCCGCCCCCGCGACCCGGACGGCACCCGGCCGCACGGGCACGAGCGGACTGCTGCTCGTGAAGGACGGCCGCGTCGGACGCGTTCCCTGGGCGCGCAGCGGCTTGGACCTGGTGCATGAGGTCAGCCGCCTGCTCCAGGCCGAGGACCTCACGATGGTGAAGCTCGGCACGGACCTGACCCTCTGGCACGGCGCAGCGGGCACCGGGAGCCCCAACCCAGCCGCGAGCCGTCTCATGGCCGCGTACGGCTTCCAGGCGGTCACCGGGCCCGTGGTCGTGGCCGGCCGCTGCATCGGCCACGACCCGTTCCCGCTGGGCGCCGACGAGATCGACGGCGTGGCACGCCGTCTGGAGCACTGACGTGCCCTCGAGGTCCTGGACGACGTGCGCCAGTACGTCGTGGAGAATCTCGGCGACCCGAACGCGGTGCTGATCGTGGACGGCACCGGTTTCCTGCGCGGTGCTGATCATGGACGGCACCGGTTTCCTGCGCGGTGCTGATCGTGGACGGCACCGGTTTCCTGAAGAAGGGCGACCGCTCGGCAGGTGTCCAGCGGCAGTTCTCCGTCCGCCTGGGGGCTTGTTCCTGGATAACTGTCAGGGGTGATCTTTCTGGTGGTTCGCGCCAGGAAGGCGGACTCGGAGCTGTTCGAGGGTCCGGGCGGGCGACCCGGGCAGTGGTGTGACGACGATGCGGTGCAGGTCCAGGAGACGGTGACCGTCCTGGAACTGGTGGGAGCGGCCTCGGCCAGGGCATTCCCGTACGGCTCGAAGACTGCCACCAGGCGTTCGAAGCCGGCCCGTGGCATGCCGGTCAGGGCAGGGTCGCTGAGCATCTCGGTCGGGCCGGGATCGATCCGCCGGGCGGCCGGCAGTGCCTGCGGAGGTCGCGGTGGAACGGGGGCGAGGGTGTGGTTCCAGTCGCCGTGGAACGCGTCGGGCGTGATCGGCAGGGCCTGGAACTCGGCAGCGGTCACCGTAGAGCCCAGGCGGTAACTGCCGGTGTCCCACTCGGCGCCGATGGTCAGTGCGGTGCGTGTGGTCGTTGCCTGGACCCCGGCCGAACGGTCGCCCTTCTTCAGGAACCCGGTGTCGTCCACGATCAGCACCGCTTCCGGGTCGCCGAGGTGCTCGACCACGAACTCCCGCACATCGTCCAGAACCTCGTCGGCGTCCCAGTCGATCCGGTTCAGCAACCGGTGGATGCGATCCGGAGCTGCGTGCCCGGCCTCCTCCGCCAGCGTCCAGCCGTTCTTCCGCTCGAGCGGGGCGACAAGCCCCCGCATGTACGCAAGTGCCGTCTCACGCGGCTCCGACCTGGAGAAACGGGGCACAAACCGCTCGTGCAGAGCCTTCAGTTCACCAGCCCATGACCGGGCCTCAGCAAGTTCCCCACCCACGACCAGCCCGACGACCCACCTACCCAACCGTCACGACAAAGACCGTTGCAGTACTAGTCGTGCGCGCGGCGAGCCCTACCTGCTGACGCGGGAAACGGGTCGCGGATGACGGAGAGCCCGGACGGTCGGGGCCGGGGCCGGACGCGCCCGGACGGCTCGCGGGTGATCCCTCGTTCCCCCTTGGTTGTCGAGCGGGCATGGGCCGTCGATTCCAATCGGTTGCGGGTCCGGTTGTGGGGCGTGCCGAGTAGGGCCTGAGTGGTTTTCTAGTGGTTGGTGAGTTCCTCTGAGAGTGGCTTTCCCTACCTAGGCGGTGGGAAAAGCTGCGCGAACCGAAGGCGGAGTCCGGCCCGTCGGCTCCGCCGATCACTTCCGGAGGATCACATGAGTCCAGTTCGTGAGCGGTACACGGTGGCCGTCGTCGGTGCGGGGGCGGCCGGGGCGCTGACCGCCGTCCACCTCTGCGAGACGGCCACGCGCCGCCGGACCCCCATCGACCTGGTCCTGATCGACCCGGCCCCCGAAGCGGGCCGTGGCACCGCCTACTCCACGCGGGATCCCGGGCACTGGCTGAACGTGCCCGCGGGCGGTATGAGCTGCTATCCCGACGACCCCGGCCACTTCATGCGCTGGCTGTGCCGGCACGGGGAACCCGGCGTCACCGCAGGCGAGTTCTCGACCCGTTACCGGTACGGCGCCTACCTCGCCGACACCCTCGCCCAGGCCATCGTCCGCGCGCACGGCACCGTAGCCGTGCTTCGGCTCGCCGTTCGTGCCGAGCACATCGCCGGTGCGCCGGGGGGCGGGGTGGTCCTTCGGCTCGCCGACGGGACGCGGGTCGACGCCGACGCTGCGGTGCTGGCCACCGGTCCGGCCGCGCCGACCGCGGGCTGGGCGCCCGCGGAGCTGCGCACCGCCGACGGGTTCATCGCCACGCCCTGGGCCGTCGGTGCGCTGGACGGGCCCCTCGCCGACGACAGTGACGTCCTGCTCGTCGGCTCCGGGCTGACCTCCGTCGACCTCGCCCTTACGCTCGAACGTCCCGGCCGCACCGTGCACACCGTGTCCCGCAACGGCCTGCTGCCCCAGCCGCACACCCTGACCCCGGCCGCCCCCGTGCCCGCCCCCGAGGGCATCCACGACGCTCCGTACGAGCGGCTGCGCCGCATCGTCTACCGGCACGTCGCCCGCGCCGTGCGCCTGCACGGCGACTGGCGCCCCGCGCTCGACAGCCTGCGCCCGCACACCGCGCGCCTGTGGAGCCGCCTCACCCCCGAGGAGTGCGCCGAATTCCTGCGCCGCGACGGCGCGTTGTGGAACACCCACCGCCACCGCATGGCGCCCGCCACCGGCGAGTCCATCCTGCGCGCCCGCACCGCGCGCCGACTGGCGCTCCACGCCGGGACCGTCACCAGCGCCGCCGTCCGCGCCGACGGCTCGCTGGACGTGGGGCTCTCCGACGGGCGCGACCTGCACGTGGGCTGGGTCATCGACTGCACGGGGCCCGGCCCGGTGCTGGAAGACCCCCTGTGGCGGTCCCTGTTCGAGGCCGGCGCCGCGGTGCCGGGCCCGCTCGGCATGGGCGTCGCCACCCTCGACGGGCGCCTGCTCGACGGGCGGGGGGACACCGGCCTGCCCCTGTACACCCTGGGCGCCCCGCGCCGCGGTGAGCTGTGGGAGACCACCGCCATCCCCGAGATCCGTGTGCAGGCGGCGGCCCTGGCGCAGGACCTGCTCGCGCCGCTCGCACCGCGGCGCCGCACCACGCGCCGCCCGCTCGACGGGCACGGCCTCGCCCTGTCCACCCACGCCGAGGCGGCCGCCGCCTACCGCACCGGACTCGACCGGATCCTGAAGGTACGCGCCGGCGCCGAGGACTCCCTGACCCGCGCGGTCCGCCTCGACCCCGGCTTCGCCCTCGGCCACGCCGCCCTCGCCCTGCTGGGACACGAGTGCGGAGCCGCAGTCGACGTACCCAGGGCCCTGGCGGAGGCACAGCGCTGTGCGAAGGAGCGCGCGTGTGAACGCGAGCGCTCCTTCGTGGAGGTCGTCACCCGCCGCGTCCACGGGGGCGACGGCGACGCGGCCCTCGTACGGCATCTGGAGCACCACCCGGCTGACGCGCTCGCCCTCGCCGTGGCCGTGCCCACCATCGCCTTCTCCGGCGTCGACGACCTCGACGACGACTACGCGCTGCGCCTGGTCGAGGGGACCTCGGCGGCGTACGACGGCCACTGGTTCCACACCTCGCTGCTCGCGTTCCTGCGCCAGGAGCAGGGCCGTCTGCACGAGGCCGGCGAACTCGCCCACCGCGCCCTGGCCGTCGAGCCCGCCTCCGGGCACGCCGTGCACGCGCTCGCCCACGTCCACTACGAGAGCGGAGCGCACCGCGCGGGCCGCGACTGGCTGGAACGCTGGGTCGCCGGGCGGGGCCGCGGTGCCGTGCACCGGGCCCACTTCTCCTGGCACATCGCCCTGCACGAACTGGCCCTGGACGACCCGGCCGCCGTACGCAGGCGCTGGTTCACGCAGCTCGCCCCCGGCCGGGTGACCGGCGTACGGGCGCTGGTGGACTCGGGCTCGCTGCTGTGGCGGGCCCGGCTCAGCGACAGCTGGCGCGGTGACCTGCCCGCCGCGGACGTCTTGGACGCGGTGCAGGCGGAGGTCCTGGAGCGGCCCGCTACCGCCTTCACCGCCATGCACTGCGCCATCGCCCTCACCGCCGTCGGCGACCTGGCCGCCCTGCGCCGCCTGCGGGACCACGCGGCGGCGGCCGACGAGGTCCAGCGCGAGGTCATCGCCCCCCTGTGCGACGCGTTCGCCGCACTCGTCGAGGAACGCTTCCGCGAGGCCGCCCGCGGCCTCGACGCGCTCCTGCCCGTGCTGCGCCGGGTCGGCGGCAGCGCGGCGCAGCGCGAGGTCGTCGAGGAGACCCTTCTGTACGCGCTGACGGCGGACGGCCGCTGCGACGCGGCGGCCCGCCTCCTGGACGCCCGCCTGGAACGCACGCAGGCCCCCCGGGACCGCCGGATGCGGGCGGGCCTGCCGGCCTGAGTCCGGGGGCCTTGGTCCGGAACGGTTGGACCCGTCGCCGTGAGGGGCCGAGGTGGGCCGCCAGGGCGAGGGCGCTGAGGGTGAAGAGCAGGGCGTCCAGGGGGGACGTGGAGGGAGGGGACGTGGGCTGCGCCCAGGACCACCTGGGCCGAGGCCAGGGGGAGGAAGAGCGTGGCGAGGCGGGGGTGGGTGCGGGTGTGGTGGCGGTCCGGCGCGGGGGCGGAGTCGGGGTCGTCGGCGAGTGCGTGGCCACCGGGTCCTCGTGTTCGGGTGGGTGGCGTCCTGCGGGGTCAGGACACCGGGTGGCGGGTCAGGGTGTGACACGGGCATGGCGCTCGGTGTGGCGCACGTCACCCGGTCGGGTCAGTCCGGTCGCCGGGGGTGTGTGGACGGCTCGGTGCGGGGCGGATGCAGGGCGTCGCGCAGCAGCTTGAGCGCTTCGGCCTCCCTCCGCTCGCGCAGCAGCGGAGGGACGGTCGCCGCCACCATGCGGACGACGAACAGACGCGGCGGGATCCGTCCGCCGAGCAGGCTGCGCACCTGGCTCTTGGAGTACCCGACCTCGCCGGCCAGGACGGCGAGGGTCTTGCCCGAAGGTCCACTTGGCGGCGCAGCGTTTCCGCGAGCTGCCCTGCGTGCTCGTCGACCGGATGGACGGGTGCCCACCGCCGCCCGTGCCCCCTCCGGCGTGCCCGGCACCGGCCGGCTGTCCCGGACAACAGCCCCTCCGTCCGGAACCTACCTGCATTGTCCGGCCGGGACGGCCCGGACGAGGCGACTCCCGGCGATCGTCTGCCCGTCGGACGCGACCGGGCGGCCGGCCACCTCCGTGAAAGGCGGACCACGTCCTCTCCGCGGCCGCCGACGTCCTCGCCGCCGTAGGCGCCCTCCTGAGCGTCACCCTCGAAATCCGCCGTACCCGCCGGGACGCCCGCAGGCCCAGGCACGACGACGGACAGCCGGGGAGTGACGGCCCAGGGGCGGCGGCCCCCTAGTACTCCAGTGAGAGTTCTCCATTTGCGCTGGTCAGCGGCCTGGCGGCGAAAAGTGTAGCGGGGCTGGGGCATGGGTGGGGCGGTCTTTACCGCCCGCTCCCACCAACGAATGGCCACGCCGCATGCAGTGAGAGTGGCGGGCGTGTGCCTGATGGCGACGCCGCCACCACTACCACCGCCTCCTGGCAGCGCTTTTACGCCGACGCAGGGCGATCACCAGCACACTCCCGGCCCAGCTGCTGGGCGTCACCCGCACCCACCTCTCCCACCAGGTCCAGGACGGTCACCGTCTCCTAGATCTGCACCGCATCGTCGTCACACCACTGCCCGGGTCGCCCGCCCGGACCCTCGAACAGCCCCGAGTCCGCCTTCCTGGCGCGAACCACCAGAAAGATCAACCCTGACAGTCATCCAGAAACAAGCCCCCGGGCGGACGGAGAACTGCCAGGTCGGGGTCTTCCTCGCCTATGCCGCCGGCCGCGGCCACACATCACCCGAACCTGCCCAACCATCAGGAAAAACACCGTTGCAGTACTAAGCCCGCCGAGGGGCCGTGAAAGTGACGTCGGCGGCCGTGACGGTGGTCTCGGCGTCGCTCCCGAGGGCGTACGCCGCGACGCGGGAGACCGTCGCGGCCGGCACGGCCTCGCCGATGCCCGGCGCCGCCGGGATGTCCTGCGTCGCGTGGGCGTCGTGCGGGACGACGACCCGGTAGCCGAGGGCCAGGGCCGTACGGGCCGTCGCCTGCACGCACATCTCCGACATCACGCCGCAGACGACGACCGCCCGTACCCCCGCGCCGGTGAGCACGGCCTCCAACTCGGTCTCCTGGAAGCCGTCGTCGTGGGGTTTGCGGATCACGACCTCGGTCGGTCCGGGTTCCACCGGGTGGTGGAGCTCCCAGCCGGGCGTGTGCGGTTCGTCCTCGGCGCCGGGCGGCCCGTCGTTCTGCAGGTGGGCGATGAACGCCCCGTCCCGCCGGGCCCGGGCGATCAGGTCGGTCGTCCGGTCGACGAGGCGGACGGCGGCGGGCACGGCCCCGTCGCCGGTGACGAAGGCCGACTGCACGTCGACGACGACGAGGGCATCCACGGGCTGCGCGCGCTGGGTCATCCGGTCATCATCACGTCCACGGGCCCGGCCTGCCACGGGATTTCGGCCCGCCGGGGGCCCGGGAAAACCCCCGCGCGCACGCCCCGGGCCTGCGGATAGCCTCACGGGTCGGGAACAAGGGGAGGATCCGCATGACCGAGTCGACGACGTCCGAGTGGTGGGACCTGCTGCCGGACGGCATCCGCGGCGAGGTCGACGGGTACGTCCTCCAGGACCGCCGGCTCCAGGCGGTGCGGGTCGTCCTGGAGACGTGCCGGAGCCGTGGCCTGGGGCTCCACGAGGCGGAGAGGATCGTCCACGACCGGTACCTGCACCACGGCGACCGGATCGCGCGCACCCCGCTCAGCCCCCTCGACCCGGAGTCGCTGGCCGCCCGGGCCTCCGGCTGCCCCGGGCCCGTGGCCGCGATCGAGGCGATCTGGGACGGCGACACCGTCCACGACTGGTTCGTGATCCTCCTGGCCGTCTCCACCGAGCCCGCCGGCGAGCAGCACCTCGCGACGATCCACCGGGAGACGGCCGTACGGTACCTGGGCGAGGCGCGGGCCGCGGAGTCACGCCGTCCGGAGGCCGCGGCCGCCGAAGCGGCGGGCCGGGCGCTGGCCGAACACCTCTCGGTACCCTTCCACTTCGCGAGCCCCGACACCCCGGACGACGAGGCGCCCCGCTGGCGGCCGTGAGCCGCTGACGGGCCGGCTCCGGCGCCCCGTTCGAGCCGCAGCAGCGGAGCGGTCATACGGAGGAAGGCGAGGCCGCGCCTCCGGGGTCAACCGGTCGGTGACAAGTGGCCACCGGCGGGATCAGGGCTCCCGGCTCTCCACCCACTGCCAGAAATCGACCATCATCCGCTCGTACCGGATGCCGAACTCCAGCGCCTCGCGCTGCCCCCGCGTCAACAGCTCGCCGACGCCCCGCGCCAGCCCCTCGTACTCGTCCAGGGTCCTGCGGTGCTCGTCGATCTGGACCGGTGCGTGGACGCGCGGGCTGGCGCCGAACCACAGCTTGAGGATGCCCCGTTCGCGCGCCTCGACCGGGACGAAGGCGGGATCGGCCAGCCAGCCGCGCAGCGCCGCCGTCCCCGCCTCCGTGAGGCTCATCAGGCGCCGGTTGCGGCCGCCCGGCTGCCGCACCTCCGACAGCAGCCCCGCCTCCAGGAGCCGGTCGCACTGCGCGTACACCTGTGCGTGCGGCATGGACCAGAAGGGGGCCACCGTCCGCGCGGCCTCCGCCTTCACGTCGTACGGACTGGCCTCGCCCAGCTTGTCGATGATGCCGAGCACGAGGAAGGAGGGCGTGGTCAACCGGACTTCAGACATGCGGCGACCGTATCCTCTCCTCCAGAAGCTCCGGCTGCGCGACCGGACCCAGGCGGTGATCGCCGCCTACGAGACGGGTCTCGTCACGCCGGGCTCGGCCGGCAGCGGAACCACCGGCCCGGGCGGGACGGGCTGACCGACCGGCCGCGGCGGACCGAGGGGGTCCAACCGGGCCGCCGGGTCCGGCTGCCCGAGCGGATCCGGCAGACCGGCGACCGCGTCCTGCTCGTCGGGGAAGTCCGGTGGTCCCGGCTCGGGGTGGAGGACGTCGGTCAGCGCGGTCAGCCGGATGAGCCGCAGGATCCACGGCTGGTCGCACAGGAGCCGCCAGGGCGCACCGCGCCGGTGCATGCGCCCGGCGCAGTGGGCGAGGAGCCCCAGTCCCGTGGCGTCGCAGAAGGAGAGGCGCCGGATGTCGACGGTCAGGGCGTCGGACTCCCTGACGAGGGCGTCGAGCTCGGGCCGCAGGTGCCGCACCAGGACGAGGTCGAGCTCGCCCCGGAGGGCGGCGACCGTGAGGCCGCCGGTCGAGCGGACGACGAGGTACGGGTCGTGACGGGGAATCAGCTGCATCGGACGCTCCACAGGGTGGCTCCATGTGTCACGTCGAGCGTGGCCGCCCCCTTGCCGGGAGGGACGTTTCGCCTCGACCGCTGTCACCTGAACCGGTGAAGATCCTCCCCTCTTTCTCTCGTTCGGGCGCACGTGGCCCGGACGAGCGTCCGGGCCACGGCAGGCGACCGGAACCTCAGCCCGCGAACCGGGCCATCCACGCCTCGACCTCGGCCGAGGAGCGCGGCAGACCGGCCGACAGGTTCTCGTGGCCCTCCTCGGTGACGACCAGGTCGTCCTCGATCCGGACGCCGATGCCGCGCCACTCCTCGGGCACGGTCAGGTCGTCCGGCTGGAAGTACAGGCCGGGCTCGACCGTGAGCACCATGCCCGGCTCCAGGACGCCGTCGACGTACTCCTCCGTGCGGGCCTGCGCGCAGTCGTGGACGTCCAGACCGAGCATGTGGCCGGTGCCCGCCATGGTGAAGCGGCGCTGGAGGCCGAGCTCGTACGCGCGGTCGACGGGGCCCTCGATGAAGCCCCACTCGACGAGCCGGGCCGCCAGGTGGCGCTGGGACGCCTCGTGGAAGTCGCGGTACGGGGCGCCCGGCTTCACCGCGGCCATGCCCGCCTCCTGGGCCTCGTACACCGCGTCGTACACCTGGCGCTGGACCGGGGTGAAGGTGCCGCTGATGGGCAGCGTGCGGGTGACGTCGGCGGTGTAGAGGGAGTGCGTCTCCACGCCGGCGTCGAGGAGGAGCAGCTCGCCGGGGCGCACCGGGCCGTCGTTGTCCGTCCAGTGCATGATCGTGGCGTGGTCGCCGGCGGCACAGATCGAGCCGTAGCCGACGTGGTTGCCCTCCAGGCGGGCGCGGCGGAAGAAGGTGCCCTCGATCCACCGCTCGGACGAGGCGATCGCCCGGGAGAGTTCGGCGACGCAGTCGGTGAAGCCGCGCACGGTGGAGTCCACCGCCTTGCGCATCTCGCCGAGCTCCCACTCGTCCTTGACGAGGCGGAGCTCGCTGAGCGCGCCCTCCAGCTCGATGTCGCGCTCCTCGTCGGTGGTGACGGCGGCCTCCAGGGCCGGGTCGACGCCGCGGACGATCCGGGTCGGCAGGCCGGAGCCGGCGGCCAGGTCCTCGGTGATGGTGCGGACGTCTCGGCAGGGCAGCCCGAGGACGGTCGCGGACTCGGCGAGGGAGCGGCGGCGGCCCATCCACAGCTCGGCCGTGTAGCCGATCCAGAACTCGTCGTTGTCGCGGCTGTCGCGGGGCAGCTGGTAGCAGTAGGCGTCGTGGCCGCCGTCGGCGCGGGGCTCCAGGACGAGCGCGCCGTCGCGGGCCTGGTCGCCGGTCATGTGCACGTAGCCGGAGTACGGGCGGAACGGGTAGTTGTCGTCGTTGGAGCGGTACTTGAGGTTCCCCGAGGGGACGATCAGGCGCTCGCCGGGGAAGAGCGCGGAGAGCGCGGCGCGGCGGAGGGCCGCGTACGGCGCCTGCTCGGCCGGTTCGAGATCGTGCCGCTCGGTGTCCGCCCATCCCGTCCTCATCAGAGCGGAGAGCTCCTCGGAGACGCCGTTGTAGAGGCCGTTCTTGCGACCCTTCGCCACGTCCTGCACCTTCTTCCCAGTACGTTCTCGGCCGCCGCACGTCGACGGCACCCGGACGGTACTGCGCCGCGGGCCCGCCGGGTGCCTGGATCGGCCAGTGGCACGGATCGGCCACGCCCCGGGCGGCGGGGGCTGCCGGGGCGGGTCGATAATGCGGTCCATGGCGAACGCGAAGCTCGGTGAGGCGCTCCGGCTGCTCGGGATCGGCGACGAGGCCCGCCGGGTCTACATCCGACTTCTGGAGCTCGGTCCGGCGCCGCTGAGCGCCATCGGTTCCGCGGCCGGTCTCGACGGTGCGGAGCTGGCCACGGCGTACGGGGAACTCGTCGACGCGGGCCTGGCGAGTCCCGCCGGGCAGGACCCCGACCCGGTGGCTCCGGTGCCGCCCGCCGCGGGTCTGGAGATCCTGGGGCGGCACCGGGCGGCCGAGCTCGACGAGTCGCGGATCACCGTCGGCGGTGCCTTCGAGTCGTTCCGGCGGCAGCGGCTCGCCGCGTACCACGACGATCTCGTCGAGGTGGTGACGGGGGAAGCGGTGGGTCCCCGGATGCGGCACGCCTGGGCCAGCGCGCGCGAGGAGATCCGGCAGCTGGACTCTCCCCCGTACTTCCCGCTGCCGGGCGCCACCGACGACGCGCTGGCGACCCTGGCGCGCGGGGTGACCCAGCGGGTCGTCTACTCGCAGGCGTCGCTGGAGTATCCGGGGCAGCTGGAGGAGGCGATCGAGCCGTGCGTGGAGGCGGGCGAGCAGGCGCGGGTGCTGCCGTCGGTACCGGTGAAGCTGGTGATCATCGACGAGGCGTACGCCATGGTCTCGCTCTCCATCAAGGAGGCCGACGTGCACAACAGCATGCTGGTGGTGCAGCCGTGCGGCCTGCTGTCGGCGCTCGTGGCGCTGTTCGAGCAGGCCTGGCAGAGCGCGCTGCCGCTGCACGGCCGTTCCGTGCGGCCGGCCGGGCTGCTGCCGGCCGACCGCCGGCTGCTGCGGCTGCTCGCGGGCGGCGCGGGCGACGAGGTCATCGCCCGGGAGATCGGGGTCAGCCGCCGCACGCTCTTCCGCCGGATCCAGGTGCTCATGGCCCGGCTCGGCGCCACGAGCCGCTTCCAGATGGCGCTGCAGGCGCAGCGCCAGGGCTGGCTGTAGGGCCTCAGGCCAGGTGCCGCCGGAGGAAGGTGTGCACGAGGGCGCTGTTGTGGGCGGCCTGTTCGTTGTCCCCGGCGCCCGCATGGCCGCCGCCGGTGTTCTCGTGGAACAGCACGGGGTGGCCGAGTTCCCGTAGCCGCGCCGCCGTCTTGCGCGCGTGGCCGGGGTGGACGCGGTCGTCGCGGGTGGAGGTCATCAGGAGCACCGGCGGGTAGGTCCGGTCGGCGGCGAGCTGGTGGTACGGGGAGAGTTCGCGCAGGTGTGCGAGGTCGGCCGGGTCGTCGGGGTCGCCGTACTCTGCGATCCAGGACGCGCCCGCGAGGAGCTTGTGGAAGCGGGTCATGTCGAGCAGCGGGACCTGCGCGACGATCGCTCCGAAGAGCTCCGGGTACCGGGTGAGCATGGCGCCCATGAGCAGGCCGCCGTTGCTGCCTCCCGACGCGGCGAGCCGGTCCGGGGTGGTGACGCCCCGCGCGACGAGGTCCTCGGCGACGGCCGCGAAGTCCTCGAAGGCCCGCGGCCGCCGCGCGCCGAGCGCGGCCTGGTGCCAGTCCGGGCCGTACTCGCCGCCGCCCCGGATGTTCGCGATGACGTACGTGCCGCCGCCCTCCAGCCACGCCCGGCCGGTGACGGCGCCGTAGTAGGGGGTGAGGGAGACCTCGAAGCCGCCGTAGCCGTAGAGCAGGGTGGGGCCGGGGCCGGTGACGGCGTGGTCGGGGCCGATGACGAAGTAGGGCACGCGGGTGCCGTCGGGGGAGGTCGCGAAGTGCTGCTCCACCGTGAGGCCGGTGGTGTCGAAGCGGTCCGGGGCCTGCTTGAGGACCTCCGTGTCGGCGCCGATGTGCCCGCGGTGGAGGCTGGAGGGCTGGAGGAAGCCGGAGACGTCGAGGAAGTACTCGTCGGAGACGTCCGGGTCCGTGTCCACGACGCCGACGGCGGACAGCGGGGGGACGCCGACGAGCGGGGTGCGCGTCCAGCCGGCTCCGTCATGGCCCGGGGTGAGGACCTCGATGTGGGCGCTGACGTCCCGCATCGTCTCCAGGATCAGGTGGTGCCGGGTCCAGGAGTGCCCGGCGAGGGCCGTCCGCGCGTCCGGGGTGAAGAGCACCTCGGGGGTGCGGTCGCCCGCGAGGAAGGCGTCGAAGTCGAAGGCGAGGAGGGAGCCGGTGGGCTGCCCCAGCCAGTCGGACTTCAGGGTGACGAGCAGATGCCCGCGGTGGGCCTCGACGAGCGCGTCGTCGGGGACGTCGACACGTACGGTCGTGCCGTCGGGCTCCAGGAGGTACGTCTCGCTGCGGAAGAAGTCCAGCGAGCGGCCGACGAAGTCCCGCTCGAAGCCGGGGGTGGGGTCGTGGTACCCCCAGGCCGACACGTCGGTGTCCTCGGCCTCGTAGACGAGTTCGGACTCCTCGATCGGCGTGCCGCGCCGCCACCGCCGGACGGTGCGCGGATAGCCGGAGTCGGTGAGCGAGCCGGGTCCGGTGTCCGTGCCGACGAAGACGGTGTCGGCGTCGATCCACCCGATCCGCGTCTTCGCCTCCGGGACCGCGAAGCCGTCCGCGACGAACTCCCGGGCCTCCAGGTCGAATTCGCGGACCACGACGGCGTCGCCGCCGTCCCGGGAGAGCCGCACCAGGGCCCGGTCGTACGCGGGGCGGCGCACCCGGGCCCCGTCCCACACCCACTTCTCGCCCTCCGCGGCGGCGAGCGCGTCGACGTCGAGGAGGACCTCCCAGGCGGGTTCGTCCTTGCGGTACTGCTCCAGGGTCGTGCGCCGCCACACCCCGCGCACGTGCTCGGCGTCGCGCCAGAAGTTGTAGAGGTACGCGCCGCGCCGCACGGTGTACGGGATGCGGTCCGAGGCGTCGAGCACCTCCCTCAGGCGCGCCTTCAGCGGGGCGAACCCGTCGTCGGCGGCCAGCACGTCCGCCGTTTCGGCGTTCCGCTCGGCCACCCACGCGAGGGCGGCCTCGCCGGAGATGTCTTCCAGCCACAGGTACGGGTCGTCATCGCTCACCCCCGTATTGTGCAGGTTCGGCCGCGTCGGGGTGCGGCGCGTGCCGCAGGGAGGGCCGGAGCACCGCGGCGGCGAGGACACCGGCCGCCAGGCCGCAGGTCAGGGCGGCCGGGATGCCGTTGCCGAGGCCGGCGGAGAAGGAGAGGAGGCCCTGCTGGGGGCCCGCCCGGACCACCGCGATCCGCAGGAGCTGGCCCGCGAGGAGGCCGAGGAGCGTGGCGCAGACCGCGCCGGCCGCCATGGCCGGGAGCGTGGCCCGGGTCAGGAGCCCGGGGAGCCGGCGCAGGGCCCACCAGACGACGGCGAGGAGGAGGACGTCGGAGGCGCGGTAGAGGAGCCAGTCGAGGATCGGGCCGCCCGCCGGGACGTCCCAGGCGCCGAGCAGCAGCCACTGGCGCAGCAGGTCGCCGGGTTCGGAGAGGAGTCCGCCGGCCGGGGAGTACGTCTGGAGGGCTGCGGCGACCGGATGGTACGAGAGGACCACCACGGACAGTGCGATCACGGCGGTCCCCGCGGTGGCGGCCAGGCGCGCGGCGCGGGCCGGAACGTCCGTGCGGGGCAGCGGTCCCGCGCCCTCGGCGGTGATCCGTGCGACGAGGACGGTCGCTCCCGCCGCGACGAGTCCGACGGCCACGGGGAGCTGCTGTCCGCCGGCGATCACGTTCGACAGCTGGGGCAGGAAGCGGTAGCTCCCGTGCCCCGAGGAGGCGATGAGCCAGGGCGCGGACACGGTGAGCGCCAGGGTCCCGGCCGCGATGCCCCAGGTCCAGAGGGCGAGGAACGCCGCGGTGGTGCGCCCGCGCACCGGCGGCAGGCGGCGGACCAGGAGGAGGGCGCCCAGCACGAAGAACACGAGGACGGCGCCGTACCGGATCTGGAGCCCGGTCGTGTAAAGGCCATTGTAGTAGCCGCGGTTGTCGTCGCCGGTGTCCCCGACGTGGCCGGAGACCTGCGCGCCGGAGTCGAGGAAGGCCGGGGGATCGTACGACCAGGGGGCCAGCCAGCGCTGGAGCTCGGCGACCGGCTCGGCGCCGAGCGTCCCGCCGCTGCCCGGCAGGTGCAGCGCATCGGCGCTGGCCCCGGCCCACCACAGGAGTGCGGTGAGCAGCAGCCCGCCGACCAGTGCGGGTATCACCGCGCGTCGGTATGTCATGTCCTGTCCCCCGTCGTGAACGTGCCGTCCGCATGCTCCTGTCGGAGGCTAGGACAGGGTGATCACGGGCGGGGCACGGACTCGCGTCGGTTCGGCGGGCGAGGGCCGCGCCGGCCGGGACGGGAAGAACCGGACCCCCGCCCCGGTTGGTGGAAGCGTGAACGATTTCGGGTTCGAAGAGGTCAGGACGGTGGACGTCGTCGTCATCGGCGCCGGACAGGCGGGGCTCTCCGCCGCCTTCCACCTGCGGCGCACCGGCCTGGAGCCGGACCGGGACTTCGTCGTCCTGGACCACGCCCCCGAGCCGGGCGGCGCCTGGCAGTTCCGGTGGCCCTCCCTCACCTACGGCAAGGTGCACGGGATGCACGCGCTGCCCGGCATGGAGCTGACCGGGGCCGATCCCTCGCGTCCCTCCTCGGAGGTGATCGGCGCGTACTTCGACACGTACGAGCGGACGTTCGACCTGCGGGTCCACCGGCCCGTCGACGTCACGGCCGTCCGGGAGGGCGAGGGCGGCCGGCTCCGGGTCGAGACCTCGGAGGGCGTGTACGCGACCCGGGGCCTGATCAACGCGACGGGCACCTGGGACCGTCCGTTCTGGCCGCGTTACCCCGGGCAGGAGACCTTCCGGGGCCGTCAGCTGCACACCTCCGGCTATCCGGGCCCCGGGGAGTTCGCCGGGAAGCGGGTGCTCGTCGTGGGCGGCGGGGCCTCCGGCACCCAGCACCTCATGGAGATCGCCGAGGTCGCCGCGGAGACGTTCTGGGTGACCCGGCGCGAGCCCGTCTACCGCGAGGGTCCCTTCGGCGAGGTGGAGGGCCGCGCGGCCGTCGCGCTGGTCGAGGACCGGGTGCGGCGCGGACTGCCGCCGCAGAGCGTGGTCTCCGTCACCGGCCTTCCCCTGTCCGACGCGATCCGCGACGCACGTGCGCGCGGGATCCTGGACCGGCTGCCGATGTTCGACCGGATCACCCCGACCGGGGTGGCCTGGGGCGACGGCCGGACTGTCGACGTGGACGTCATCCTGTGGGCGACCGGTTTCCGGGCGGCGATCGACCATCTGGCGCCGCTGCGGCTGCGCGAGCCGGGTGGCGGCATCCGGGTGGAGGGCACGCGCGCGGTCCGCGACGAGCGCGTCCACCTCGTCGGCTACGGCCCCTCGGCCTCGACGATCGGTGCCAACCGGGCCGGGCGGACGGCCGTCTCCGACATCCGTCGCCTCCTCGGCCGCGGCCGGATCGCCGCACCGACCGCCTGAACCACGCGGCACTCCCGGTCTCCGCGCGGTCCCGCGCACGCGGCGGCGCCGCCGGCCCCCTGGGACGGGGGGCCGACGGCGCCGGGCACTGCGATCGTCAGACGAGCCAGCCCAGGAAGTGGAGGACGCCGGCGAGCAGGTTGGTGATGACGTTCATGGTGGTGCTTCTCCTCGTACAGGTACATCAGTGGGACGTGTGCGGTCGCGGTCTGCAGCCCGCCGCTCGCACTCCGTAATCTTCCGATGCCGTAAGGGAGTTGGGCAACGAATCCCGGAACGATCACACGTTCTGGGGAACAACCGCTCCCACGTTCGCCTGTTCGGTGCGGGCGTCCCGGCGGACCAGGGCCGCGTACCGTCCGTCCCGGGCGAGCAGCTCCTCGTGCGTCCCGCGCTCGGCGATCCCGCCCCCCTCCAGGACGACGATCTGGTCGGCGTCGCGGACGGTGGAGAGCCGGTGCGCGATGGTGATGGTGGTGCGCCCGGCCGACAGGGCGTCGATGGCGCGCTGCACCGCGTGCTCGGTCCGGGTGTCGAGGGCGCTGGTCGCCTCGTCGAGGATCAGCACCGGCGGATCGCGCAGGATGGTGCGAGCGATGGCCAGGCGCTGCTTCTCGCCGCCCGAGAAGCGGTAGCCGCGCTCGCCGACGAGGGTGTCGTACCCCTCGGGGAGCGAGGCGATGTGCTCGTGGATCTGGGCGGCGCGCGCGGCCGCCTCTATCTCCTCGTCGGTGGCGTCCGGCTTGGCGAAGCGGAGGTTGTCGGCGACGGAGGCGTGGAAGAGGTACGTCTCCTGGGAGACGACGCCGACGGCGCGGGCGAGGGTGTCGAAGTCCAGGTCGCGCACGTCGACCCCGTCGAGGGTGACGCGGCCGCCGGTGACATCGTACAGCCGGGGCACGAGGTAGCTGAGGGTGGACTTGCCGGAGCCGGTGGGACCGACGACGGCCAGGCTGCCGCCGGCGGGGACGGTCAGGTCGATGCCGGTCAGGGTCGGGCGGTCCTGCCCCTCGGGGTCGTAGTGGAACTCGACCTTCTCGAAGGAGACCTCGCCGCGGACCTCCGGAAGCCGGACCGGCTCGTCGGGCTCGGTGATGTCGACGGGCAGGTCGAGGTACTCGAAGATGCGCTGGAAGAGCGCGAGGGAGGTCTGCATCTGCACGCCGGTGGAGAGCAGGCTGACGGCGGGCCGGAAGAGGCCCTGCTGGAGCGAGACGAAGGCGACGAGCGTGCCGAGCGAGATCTCCGAGCCGCCCGGGCCCAGGGCGATGCCGGCGGCCCAGTAGATCAGGGCGGGCATGGCGGCCATGACGATGCCGATGGTGGACATCCGCCACCGCCCCGCCATGGAGGAGCGCACTTCGAGGTCGACGAGGCGCTCGGACTCCTCGGCGAAGGACCGGGTGAGCGAGTCGGCACGGCCCATGGTGCGGCCGAGCAGGATGCCGCTGACCGAGAGGGACTCGGTGACGGTCGCGGCCATGGCGGCCATCTGCTTCTGGCGCTGGGTGGTGATCTTCTTGCGCTCGCGGCCGACGCGCCTGCTGATCCAGACGAAGACCGGCAGCAGGAGCAGCGAGACGAGGGTGAGGCGCCAGTCGAGGGCGAGCATGGCGACGACGGTCGCGACGACGGCGGTGAGGTTGGAGACGAGGGAGGTGGCCGTGGAGGTCACCGTCGCCTGCATGCCGCCGATGTCGTTGGCGATGCGGGACTGGACCTCGCCGGTGCGCGTGCGCGTGAAGAAGGCGAGCGGCATCCGCTGGAGCTGCTCGTAGACCCCGGTGCGCAGGTCGTGCATGACGCGCTGGCCGACGGTGGTCGAGATGAGGGTCTGGAGCACGCTGAAGACGCTGGTCAGGACGGCCGTGGCGATCATGCCGAGGGCGAGCAGGCTGAGCAGCCCGGTGCGGCCCTGGGGGATCGCGGTGTCCAGGATCTCCCGGAGGAGGAACGGCGAGGCGACCGACACGAGCGAGGCGGCGCCGACCAGGAGGCCGACGAGCGCGAGGCGCGCGCGATAGGGGCGGAAGAGCCGCAGGATCCGCCGCACCTGGGCGGGCTCCTTGGGCTGGCCGGAGTCGCGGGGCGGAGGCGTCCAGTCGGACTGGTCGTGGGGGCGCATGGGCTCCTTCGAAGAGAGACGATCCATCGGAGCATAGCTCACTGTTACCTATACTCACAATGAACAAGGTCCTGATATTGTTCCCGCATGAGCACCTCCGACCCGCTGGCCAGGACCGACGCCGACGGGCTCCTCGCCGAGCAGCTGCTGCGGCTCACCCGGCGCCTGCACCGCATCCAGAAGCGCCATCTGGAGCCGGTGGGCATCACCCCCGCGCAGTCCCGGCTCCTGCGCACGGTCGCGCACTTCGGGGAGCCGCCCCGGATGGCCGACCTCGCGGCCCGCCTGGAGGTCGTCCCGAGGGCCGTGACCAGTCTCGTCGACGGACTGGAGGCGGGCGACCGGGTGCGCCGGGTGCCCGACCCGAGCAACCGCAGGGTGGTGCGGATCGAGCTCACCGACGCGGGACGCGCCACGCTGCGCGAGCTGCGCAGCGCGCGCCGGGCCGCCGCAGAGGACATCCTTGCTCCATTGACCGTCGAACAGCGCGAGGTGCTCGAGGGTCTGCTGTCCGCCCTGGTCGACCCCGGCCCGGAGCGCGGCTGCTGACCCGTGGGGCGCGGGGCCGCGCCGAAGGGGAGCCGTGACATGCCGCTGCTTGAGCCGAACCCGCAGGCCCTGCGTCCCGGTACGAAGCGGACCCCCGCCCCGGACCGCGTGCCGGAGCTCCAGGCGCGGGGCACGCCGCGGCGGCTGCGCGAGGAGCTCACCGAGCTCCTCGGGCCGGGGAAGGTCCTGTCGAAGATCTCCGACCTGGTGCGCTACGCCTCGGACGCGAGCCCGTACCGCTTCGTCCCGCAGGTCGTCGTGGTCGCCGAGGACATCGACGACATCTCCGCCGTCCTGTCGTACGCCCACGGCAAGGGCCGCGAGGTGGTCTTCCGGGCCGCCGGGACCAGCCTCAACGGACAGGCGCAGGGCGAGGACGTCCTCGTCGACGTGCGCCGCCACTGGGCGGGCGTCGAGGTCCTGGACGGCGGGGCCCGGGCGCGGATCCGGCCCGGCACCACGGTGGTGCGGGCGAACGCCGCGCTCGCCCCGTACGGGCGGGTCCTGGGGCCCGATCCGGCCAGCGCGGTCGCCTGCACGATCGGCGGCGTCGTCGCCAACAACGCCTCGGGGATGACGGCCGGCACCACCCGGAACTCGTACCGGACCGTCGCCTCCCTGACCCTGGTGCTGCCGAGCGGGACCGTGGTCGACACGGCGGACCCGGACGCCGACGAGGAGCTCGCGCGCGCCGAGCCGAGGCTGTGCGCGGAGCTGATGGCGCTGAAGGCGGAGATCGAGGCGGACCCCGCGCTGACCGCGCGGATCCGCGCCAAGCACACCATCAAGAACACCAACGGCTACCGGCTCGACGCCTTCCTCGACGGCGACACGCCGGTGCGGATCCTGCGCGGCCTGATGGTCGGCTCCGAGGGCACCCTCGGCTTCATCTCCGAGGTCGTCTTCGACACCCTGCCGCTGAACCGGGAGGTGTCCACGGCCCTGCTCCTCTTCCCCTCGCTGCCGGCCGCCGCCGCGGCCGTGCCCCTGTTCAACGAGGCCGGGGCGCTCGCCGTCGAGCTGATGGACGGCAACACGCTGCGGGCCTCGGTGAGGGTGGCGGGCGTGCCCGCCGACTGGGCGGAGCTGCCGAAGGAGACGGCGGCGCTCCTGGTCGAGTTCCGGGCCCCGGACACGGCGGCCCTGGAGGCGTACGAGCGGGCGGCGCAGGCCGTGCTCGCCGGCCTCGACCTGGTCGCCCCGGTGGCCTCCGTGGAGAACGCCTTCACCCGGGAACCGAAGCGGATCTCCGGCTACTGGAAGGCCCGCAGGGCCTTCGTGACGGCGGTCGGCGGCTCCCGCCCCTCCGGTACGACCCTGATCACCGAGGACTTCGCGGTGCCGCCGGAGCGGCTCGCGGAGGCCTGCGAGTCGCTGCTCGGCCTCCAGGCCCGGCACGGCTTCGACGCGGCCGTGGCCGGTCACGCGGCCCACGGCAACCTCCACTTCCTGCTCGCCTTCGACGCGGCCGACCCGTCCGACGTCCAGCGGTACGCGGCCTTCATGGACGAGTTCTGCAAGCTGACCGTGGAGCGCTTCGACGGCTCGCTGAAGGCGGAGCACGCCACCGGCCGCAACATCGCGCCCTTCCTGGAGCTGGAGTGGGGGACGCGGGCGACCGATCTGATGTGGCGGGTCAAGGAGGCCGTCGACCCCGCCGGGGTGCTCGCCCCCCGGATCGTCCTGGACCGCGACCCGCAGGCCCATCTGCGCGGTCTGAAGACGATCCCCACCGTGGAGCGGACCGCCGACCCCTGCATCGAGTGCGGCTTCTGCGAACCGACCTGCCCCAGCCACGACCTGACGACCACTCCGCGCCAGCGGATCGTGCTGCGCCGGGAGATGATGCGCCAGCCCGACGGCTCCCCCGTCGAGGCCCGGCTCCTGGAGTCGTACGGCTACGACGCCGTCGACACCTGCGCCGGCGACTCCACCTGCAAGCTGGCCTGCCCGGTCGGGATCGACACGGGGGCGCTCATGAAGGAGTTCCGGCACGAGCGGCACTCGCCGCGCGAGGAGCGGATCGCCGCCCTGGCCGCGCGGAACTTCCGCGCGGTGGAGGCCTCCGCACGGCTCGCGGTCGCCGCCGCGGACCGGATCGGCGACCGGGTCCTGGGGTCGCTGACGGGCCTCGCCCGCAGGGCCGTGCGCCCCGACCTCGTACCGGAGTGGCTGCCGGAGATCCCGGGCGCGGCGGCCCGGCGGCTGCCCCGCACCCACCGTCCGGCGGCGGTCGCCGTCTACTACCCGGCCTGTGTGAACCGCGTCTTCGGGGGTCCGGAGGGCGAGCGCGGGCCCTCGCTCCCGGAGGCCGTCGTCGCGGTGTCGGCACGGGCCGGGCGGCCGGTGTGGATCCCGGACGACGTGGCCGGCACGTGCTGCGCGACGATCTGGCACTCCAAGGGGTACGAGCGGGGCAACGAGGTGATGGCCAACCGGATCGTCGAGGCCGCCTGGGGGTGGACGGCCGGCGGGCGGCTGCCGCTCGTGGTGGACGCCTCCTCGTGCGCCCTCGGGATCGCGCACGAGGTGGTGCCGTACCTGACGGAGGACAACCGGGCGCTGCACGCCGAACTGACCGTGCTCGACTCGCTCGTGTGGGCGGCGGACGAGCTGCTCCCCCGGCTGGAGGTGCGGCGCCGCGTCGCCTCGGCCGTGGTCCATCCGACGTGCTCGATGCGGCACCTGGGCGACGAGGAGAAGCTCACCGTGCTCGCCGAGGCCTGCGCGGAGGAGGTCGTCGTCCCGGCCGACGCGGGCTGCTGCGCCTTCGCCGGGGACCGGGGCATGCTGCATCCGGAGCTGACGGCCTCGGCGACGGCCCGTGAGGCGGCCGAGGTCACGTCCAGGCCGTTCGACGCGCACCTCTCGGCCAACCGGATGTGCGAGATCGGGATGGACCGGGCGACGGGCCGGAGCTACGGATCGGTGCTCCTCGCGCTGGAACGCGCCACCCGACCCTGACTATCCGTCAATCTCCCTGCGGCCCCGGGCGGCCAGGGCCCCTCACCCCGTACGGTGAGGGGCCCTTCGTATGTTCGGGTGATCGTCCGCGGCCGGTGCGGCTCGACGGAGGAGCCTGAACAGTACAGTCCAACCACCCGTCAGCAGGGAGGTTCCATGGACGACCAGACACCGCGCCCCCCGAGCCGCCGCACGGTCCTCAGGAGCACCGCGGGAGCGGCCGGCGCCGGGCTCGGCGTCGCCACCGTGGGCGGGCAGACCGCCCGGGCCGCCACCGGATCCGCTCCCGCCGCACGGCCGGGGGCCGCGGCCGTGCCGCGGCGCCGGGGCGCGACCATGGCCGGGGTCCCGTTCGAGCGCCGTTCCACCGTCCGGATCGCCCTCGTCGGGCTCGGCAACCGCGGCGGCAGCATGATCGGCAACTACCTCGCCCTTCCCTGGGTCCGGGTGGTCGCCGTCTGCGACCCGGTGCGCGAGAAGGCCGAGCGGGCCGCCGCGGCCGTCGCCGCCGCCGGACAACCCGCCCCCGCCCTGTACACCCACGGCGAGGACGACTACGAGAACCTGCTCACCCGCACGGACATCGACTTCGTGCACGTGGCGACCCCCTGGGACAGCCACTTCGCGATCGCCAGATCGGCGATGCTGAACGGCAAGCACGTCGGCGTGGAGTGCCCGGTCGCGATGGAGCTCGCCGAGCTGTGGGAGCTGGTCGACCTGTCGGAGCAGACCCGCCGCCACTGCATGCAGCTGGAGAACTGCTGCTACGGGCGGAACGAGATGCGGGTGCTGCGGATGGCGCACGCCGGCAGGTTCGGGGAGCTGCTGCACGGCGCGGGGGCGTACAACCACGACCTGCGCGCCCTGATGTTCTCGCCGACGTACTACGAGGGGCCCTGGCGCCGGCTGTGGCACACGCGGATGCGCGGGGACCTCTACCCGAACCACGGCTTCGGGCCGGTCGCCAACTACATGGACGTCAACCGGGGCGACCGGGTGGTGAGCATCAGCAGCTTCGGCACCCCGGCGCTCGGGCTCGCCGAGTACCGCGCGGCGCACGTGCCGGCCGGCGACCCGAGCTGGAAGGAGACGTACATCGAGAGCGACCGGACGGTCAGCATGGTCCGGACGGCCAAGGGCCGGCTGATCCGCCTGGAGCACGACGTCTCCACCCCGCACCCGTACAGCAGGGTCAACAGCCTGGGCGGTACGCGGGGGGTCTTCGAGGACTACCCGGCCCGGATCTACCTGGAGCCGGACCACAAGGACGACGTGTGGGGCGACTTCTCGGCGTACGCGGACGAGTTCGACCACTGGCTGTGGAAGGAGCACGCCAATCCGCCGGGCGGCCACGGCGGCATGGACTACATCATGGTCCACCGCCTGATGCAGTGCCTCCAGCTGGGCCTTCCGCCGGACTTCGACGTGTACGACGCGGCCACCTGGACGGCTCCGGTGCCGCTGAGCCACGCCTCGATCAAGGCGAACGGCGCGCCGCAGAAGATCCCCGACTTCACGCGCGGCGAGTGGAAGAAGGCGCGCTCGGGCGTGGACTCGGCGAAGCCCGCCTGACCGGCCGGTGCCCGGCCCGGCTCTTCCGAGCGGGGCCGGGCACCGTCGTGTTCAGCAGCGCCGCAGGTCCTCGGTGACCGTGCCCTGGACGGACGTCAGGCTCCGGTCGTAGCAGCCGCCGGAGCCGTACAGGCGGTAGCGCTCGGTGCTGGTGCCGACCGCGTGCCGCTGCTCGCGGGGGACGCCGAGGTTGAAGGAGGCGTCGCCGGTGTACGTGTCGTCCAGGCGCGACCAGGACAGTCGCTTGCCGCCCCGGACGACGTCGACGGCGGCGCGGTCGCCGACGGTGAGGACGGTCCGCAGCCGGTTCGCGCCGTCGACGGAGATCTCGCCGTCCATGGTGTACGTGCGCCGGGTGCGGGTCGCGGTCCGGCCGACGGTCACGGTCTCGTCGTCGGTCCAGCGGGCGGTCAGCCCGTCGGGGTTCTCGTCGGCGCCCCAGCGGTGGGTGGAGCGGTGGTCGACGGTACGGGTGACGGTGGTCGCGACGCGGCCGTGCGAGGTGTTCAGGTGGCCGGCGACGGTGAGCGCGTCACCGCCCGTGGTCTCCAGGACGTCCGGCGAACCGGCGGTGTAGACGGCGGAGTTGCGCGGGGTGCCGAGCTCGTGCCGGTCCAGGGCGCCGGTGACGACCTCGCTGCCCTCGTCCTGCCAGAGCAGCACGTTGGTGGGGATGCTCCAGCCGGACTGCCCGGCGGGGACGCCGGCGACGGAGACCTCGACGCGATGGGCCGCGCCGTCGTTGAGCAGGGCCGCGAACGGCGTGAGGTCGTAGGTGATCGGCTGCACGTCGAAGGCGCGCGGCGCGGGCGTCACGTACCAGAGGAAGGGATTGGACCAGCCGCCGGTCCACACGTGCGGGAAGGGGGCCGCGATGCCGGCGAGCTTCCCGTCGACGGAGATCCGCACCTCCCGGTAGGGGCCGTCGGTGGCCTTGCAGGAGTAGGGGGCGGCGTCGGGGACGGTGAGGTACCAGAACTCCTCGCAGCCGCCGCCGGAGCCGGTGGCGTACACCTCGGCGAGGACGCGCTCGGTGTTGCGCGGGGTGGTGAGGGTGGCGCCGGTGAGCGGCACGACCCGGTCGGGGGTGCCGGCGGCGGGCTTCACGCGGCCCTCGGCGGTGTGGAAGGTGAGGGTCACGCGGACGTCGATGACACCGGTGTACGTCTCGTTGACGACGTTGCCGATGAGCATCTCGACGGGCTGCGGGCGGCTGAGCGTGTCGCGGTAGCGGGTGACGTCCTTCTCGACGGACCAGGTGATGCCGTCGGGAGAAGGCTCGGGGGTGGAGGTGCGCAGGAGCTCGACGCCGCCGAGGGCGAGGTGGCCGAGGCGGTCGTACTGGCGGCCCTTGACCTGTCCGTCGAGGCGCAGGACGACCTTGTTCCAGCGGGCGTCCGTGCCGCACTCCTTCGGCGGGGTGTAGCTCCCGCGGTACGGGGTGAAGTCGCGGAACCGGGCGGCGGCGAGGGTGACCTCGCAGGTGCGGGTTCCGGGGGTGGCGACGGGCGGGGCGGCGGTGACCGGGTCGTGCCAGTCGGTGGTGAACTCGGCGGGGGGCGTCGGGCCGTTCGGACCCTCGGCGGCGGCCGGGTGGGCGGTGAGGAGCGCGCCGGCGGCGAGCACCAGACCGCCGATCACGCGCGTGATCTTGAGTGATCTCATGGGGCGGAAGTGAAGCGTGGTCCTGCGGCGCGGTCCAGAGGGCGATGAGCGGACATGGCGCGATCTGTCCCCTGTGGGGAAAACGACGGCTGCTCCCGGCCGGAGAACCGAACCGACGGGGAATCGAACCTCGCACCGTTTCCACACCGTCGTCGCGCATCTCCGGCGCCCCCGGAAAAACCCCGAGCGGACCGGGCCGTCGTACGACGGCCCGGTCCGGCGCCGCTCAGTAGCCGATCGTGAAACGGCGCTGGACGAAGCGGGGCAGCTCCGCCTCGTCGACGATGGCCACGGCCGCGTCCTCCGCCGAGACGCGGCTGTGGCCGTCGGCGTCCCGGACCGGCCGGTCCTCGCCGATGCGGAAGCGGCCGGTGCGTTCACCGGGCGCGATGTCCTCGGCGGGACTGAAGTAGGTCCACCGGCGGTTCGAGGTGCGCAGCACGTTCAGGGCGTCCCGGTGGCCGCGTACCGCCGCCGCGTACTCACGGGGCAGGCCCACCGCGTCGAGGGTCTCGTGGAGTCGTTCCTCCGCGTCGGCGAGGACCACTCCGGGTTCGACCTCCAGGCTGCCCGCGCCGCCGATGACGATCAGCCGGGTCCTGGGGTGACTCTCCAGCGCCTTGAGCAGGGAGCGTGCCGCGGTGGCGTAGACGCCGGCGTCGGCGACGGAGCGGCTCACGGTGTCCGCGAGGTCGCGGGCGGCGTTCCCGGGCTGGAAGGTGCTGACGAGGACGTCGAGTCCGGGCAGGACGGCAGCGACGGCCTCGGGGTCGAGGACGTCGAGGCTCGCCCAGGCGATGTTCTCGCGGGTCTCCCCCGCCGCGGCCTCCGTGGCGTCGCGGCTGAAGGCCCTGATGTGGTGTCCGCGCTCCAGGGCTTCCGCGACGACGCAGCTGCCGATGGTTCCGGTGGCTCCGATGACTCCGATGTGCATGGCTCTCCCCTGTGGTCACACCTCTGACGTAACGCCGTGAGAAAACTATACGGCGTGAAGTACACGGCGTGCAGTTTTCGTACACCCACCAAGAAAGCAGTAAGGTGCCCGGATGACCGGGACTTCGGAAGCACGAACAGGGACCGCTCCGGCCGGACGCGGACGGCGTGAGCGGCTCCGGGCCGAGACCACCGCCGAGATCAAGGACACGGCCCTGCGCCTCATGGCCTCCGGCGGCCCCGACGCCATCACCCTGCGGGCCATCGCCCGCGAGATGGGCATGACGGCCAACGCGATCTACGGCTACTTCGCCACCCGCGACGACCTGGTCACCACGCTCATCGACGACGTGTACTCGGCACTCGCCGACTCCGTGGAGACGGCCTGGGCCGGCGCCCCCGCCGAGGACCCGGCCACCCGGATCCTGGCCTGGGCCCGCGCCTTCCGCGCCTGGGCCCTGACGAACCCCGAGGGCTTCCGGCTCGTCTACGGCGACCCCGTGCCCGGCTACCGCGCTCCCGAGGCGGGCCCCGCCCCGGACGCGGCCCGCCGGGTGTGCACCGGGCTCGCCGGGCTCGCCGCGGCGGCCTGGCCGTACGCCGAACCCCTCTACCGGGACAGCGCGTTCACCTGGTCCGACTTCGACGCCGGACTCCTCGACAAGGTGCGCCCCGCCTTCCCCGGCCTGCCGCCCGCCGGAGTCGCCCTGGCCCTGCGGCTCTGGGGCCATCTGCACGGCCTGGTGGCCCTGGAGGTGTACGGCCACCTGGGCCGCCAGACGACGAGCCCGGACAAGCTCTTCCAGGAGGAACTGACCCGCCTGGTGACGACCCTCGGCGTCCCGCGCACCGACAAGAAGAAGCCCGGCTAGAAGAAGCCGAGCGCCGAGGCTCCGCCGATGCCGCCCAGGACCATGAAGGCGGGCATCAGGACCTTGAGCTCGACCCAGCTGCCGGCGCGGAAGCGCATGGGCCGGGGAGGGCCGACGGGGTACCAGCGCTTGCGGCCGACGGGGATGGGCCACAGGATCGGGCAGCCCGAGACGGTCAGGGCGTCGCCGATGTCGTGCACGAGGGCGCCGAGGACGATCGGCAGGCCCAGCCACAGGTACTCCTGGCCGGAGCCGGTGAAGAACCAGTCCGAGCCGTTGCCGGGCTGGTCGAGGACGCCCGCGAGGATCCAGGCGCCGGCGGCGCCGAGCAGCCAGACCAGGACGTCGCTGGACATCCGGGCGGCCCGCCACAGCAGGCCTTCCACGGCGAGGACCAGGTGCACGAAGAGGATCGCGAGGACGGCCCAGCGGCCACCGGTGACCGCCGCGACGGAGGCCCCTGCGCCGGTCAGGACCGCCCAGAGCCAGGTGTGGGTCAGGGTCCGGTGCCCGCCGGACCTGCGCGGGTCCGCGGAGGAGCGGGTCGCCTTGTAGACGGCGTACGACAGCTTGTCGACGATCTCGCAGAGGCCCTTGGAGACCGGTCCGAAGGCGCGGGAGATGGTCGCCGACTTGTGGTCGAGGTCGGGCGCGAGGGCCGCGCCCGCGCAGATGAGCGCGCCAGCGACGAGAACGGGCCAGGGCATCGGGTGGTCGAAGGCGGCCGCGGCCGCTCCGACGCCCAGCCAGGCCGCCGCTCCGGACAGCGAGTGCGCCGGTCCCATCATGCCTGGCCGCCCCGTTTCTCCCCTGCCGGCGCTCAGTTGACGACCGGTCGACGGACGAGCCTACCGTCCGTGATCAAGGCGGCTGATGGCCGGTTCCCTCATCCGAGCGGAATGCGGGCAAGATGGGGGCGTGACCCTTATCGATCAGCTGCCGCCGACCGCCGACCCCGACGCCCTCTTCGAGGCCTTCTCCTCCTGGGCTGAGGACCGGGGCATCACGCTCTACCCGGCCCAGGAAGAGGCGCTGATCGAGGTCGTCTCCGGGGCCAACGTGATCCTTTCCACACCCACCGGATCGGGAAAGTCGCTGGTCGCGGCGGGGGCGCACTTCACCGCGCTCGCCCATGACCAGGTGACCTTCTACACCGCGCCGATCAAGGCGCTGGTGTCGGAGAAGTTCTTCGACCTGTGCAAGCTCTTCGGCACCGAGAACGTCGGCATGCTGACCGGCGACGCCTCCGTGAACGCGGACGCGCCGGTGATCTGCTGCACGGCGGAGGTGCTCGCCTCGATCGCGCTGCGGGACGGCAAGTACGCCGACATCGGCCAGGTCGTCATGGACGAGTTCCACTTCTACGCCGAGCAGGACCGCGGCTGGGCCTGGCAGATCCCGCTGCTCGAACTCCCGCAGGCGCAGTTCGTCCTCATGTCGGCGACGCTCGGCGACGTGTCCATGTTCGAGAAGGACCTGACCCGGCGGACCGGGCGGCCGACCTCGGTGGTCCGCTCGGCGACCCGGCCGGTGCCGCTGTCGTACGAGTACCGGCTCACGCCCATCACGGACACCCTGACCGAGCTCCTGGAGACCAAGCAGGCGCCCGTCTACATCGTGCACTTCACGCAGGCGCAGGCCGTCGAGCGCGCTCAGTCGCTGATGAGCATCAACATGTGCACGCGCGAGGAGAAGGACCAGATCGCCGAGCTGATCGGCAACTTCCGCTTCACCACCAAGTTCGGCCAGAACCTCTCGCGGTACGTGCGGCACGGCATCGGCGTGCACCACGCGGGCATGCTGCCGAAGTACCGGCGGCTGGTGGAGAAGCTGGCCCAGGCGGGCCTCCTGAAGGTGATCTGCGGGACCGACACCCTCGGCGTCGGGGTGAACGTGCCGATCCGCACGGTGCTCTTCACGGCCCTCACCAAGTACGACGGCAACCGGGTGCGCACGCTGCGCGCCCGCGAGTTCCACCAGATCGCGGGCCGGGCCGGCCGGGCCGGCTTCGACACGGCCGGTCTCGTGGTGGCGCAGGCCCCCGAGCACGTCATCGAGAACGAGAAGGCGCTCGCGAAGGCCGGCGACGACCCGAAGAAGCGCCGCAAGGTGGTCCGCAAGAAGGCCCCCGAGGGCTTCGTCGCCTGGAGCGACACCACCTTCGAGAAGCTGATCGCCGCCGAGCCGGAACCGCTGACCTCCCGCTTCAAGGTCACCAACATCATGCTGCTCTCGGTGATCGCCCGGCCGGGCAACGCCTTCGAGGCGATGCGCAAACTCCTGGAGGACAACCACGAGCCGCGCAAGGCGCAGCTGCGGCACATCCGCCGGGCCATCGCGATCTACCGCTCGCTGCTCGACGGCGGTGTGGTGGAGCAGCTGGACGAGCCGGACGCCGAGGGCCGCACGATCCGGCTGACGGTCGACCTCCAGCAGGACTTCGCACTCAACCAGCCGCTGTCGACCTTCGCCCTTGCCGCGTTCGACCTCCTTGACCCGGAGTCCCCCTCGTACGCCCTGGACATGGTGTCCGTCGTCGAGTCGACGCTGGACGACCCGCGCCAGATCCTCGCCGCCATGCAGAACAAGGCGCGCGGGGAGGCCGTCGGGCAGATGAAGGCGGACGGTGTCGAGTACGAGGAGCGGATGGAGCGGCTCCAGGACATCTCGTACCCGAAGCCGCTGGAGGAGCTGCTCTGGCACGCGTACAACGTCTACCGGAAGTCGCACCCGTGGGTCGGCGACCACCCGGTGTCGCCGAAGTCGGTCATCCGTGACATGTACGAACGGGCGCTGACCTTCACGGAGTTCACCTCCTGGTACGAGCTGGCGCGGACCGAGGGCATCGTCCTGCGGTACCTCGCGAGCGCGTACAAGGCGCTCGACCACACCATCCCGGACGACCTGAAGACCGAGGACCTGGAGGACCTGATCGCCTGGCTGGGCGAGATGGTGCGGCAGGTGGACTCCTCGCTGCTTGACGAGTGGGAGCAGCTGGCCAACCCTGAGGTCCAGACGGCCGAGGAGGCCCAGGAGAAGGCCGACCAGGTCAAGCCGGTCACGGCGAACGCCCGCGCGTTCCGGGTGCTGGTGCGCAACGCCATGTTCCGCCGGGTGGAGCTGGCCGCCCTCGACAACGTCGACGCGCTCGGCGAGCTGGACGCCGAGTCCGGCTGGGACGCGGACGCGTGGGGCGAGGCGATGGACGCGTACTGGGACGAGTACGACGACCTGGGGACGGGTCCGGACGCGCGCGGTCCGAAGCTGCTCGCGATCGAGGAGGACGCGGCGCACGGGCTGTGGCGCGTCCGGCAGACCTTCGCCGACCCGAACGGCGACCATGACTGGGGCATCAGCGCGGAGGTGGATCTCGCGGCCTCCGACGAGGAGGGCCGGGCGGTGGTCCGCGTGACGTCCGTCGGACAGCTGTAGAGGAGACGTGTGGTGACCAACCCCGCCGAGAGGCTCGTGGATCTGCTCGACCTGGAGCGGATCGAGGTCGACATCTTCCGCGGGCACAGCCCGCAGGAGTCGCTGCAACGGGTCTTCGGCGGCCAGGTCGCCGGGCAGGCCCTGGTGGCGGCCGGCCGGACCACGGAGGGCGACCGGCCGGTGCACTCGTTGCACGCCTATTTCCTGCGGCCCGGCCGGCCCGGGGTGCCGATCGTGTACCAGGTGGAGCGGGTGCGCGACGGCCGGTCGTTCACGACCCGCCGGGTCACCGCGATCCAGGAGGGGCGGACGATCTTCAATCTGACGGCCTCCTTCCACAAGCCGGAGGAGGGCGCCTTCGAGCACCAGCTGCCGCCGAGGCACCTGACCGACCCGGAGACCCTGCCGAACCTCGCGGACGAGATCCGGGAGCACCTGGGCGCGCTGCCGGAGGCCCTGGAGCGGATGGCCCGCCGACAGCCCTTCGACATCCGGTACGTGGACCGGCTGCGCTGGACGCAGGAGGAGGTCAAGGACGCGGACCCGCGCTCCGCGGTGTGGATGCGGGCCGTCGGTCCGCTGGGCGACGACCCGCTGGTCCACACCTGCGCCCTGACGTACGCCTCGGACATGACGCTCCTGGACGCGGTCCGGATCCCGGTCGAGCCGCTGTGGGGTCCGCGCGGCTTCGACATGGCCTCGCTGGACCACGCGATGTGGTTCCACCGGCCCTTCCGGGCGGACGAGTGGTTCCTGTACGACCAGGAGTCCCCGGTCGCCACGGGCGGCCGGGGACTCGCGCGGGGCCGGATCTACGACCGCGAGGGCAGGCTCCTGGTGTCGGTGGTCCAGGAGGGCCTGTTCAGGAAGCTGTAGCCCCTCCGGTCACTCGTACTCGGTGCCGCCCTTGCGGGTCAGGTAGGCCGGGCTGACCGCCTTGGCGATGGCCCGGCCGCCGGTGACCGGGCTGTACCGCTCGGTCGCGGGCCGGATGACGACGCCCTCCCGCAGATGGGTCTCCCGGCCGGAGACGGTCTCCCTGCCGCTCGCGTGCGCGAGGACCGCGTCCAGGTCGTACGGCCCGGAGTACAGCCGCGGGACGAGCGGGACCTCGCCGGGCTCCAGGACGTCGACCGGGTCGAGCCAGCGGACTTCTCCCCCGATCTCGGCGGACACGTCGAAGAGGGCGTAGCCGACGGTCTCGGAGCGGGCGTCGGCGCCGTAGGCGAGGTCCTGCACCCCGGAGCCGTACACCTCGCCGAAGAGCCCGACCCGCCGTGCTCCGAGGCGTTTCGCGAGCCGCTCGGCGACGCCGGCGAGGCCGTGGCCGTGGACGGCCCGCCAGTACAGGTTGCGCGGGTCCTCCCGGAGGGCGAGGCCCTTCGCCCCGAACCCCTTCGAGGAGACCTGCGTGCGTCCCTCCTCCGCGTGGTGCGTGAGCAGGCAGGCCGAGCCGTGGAGCTTCTCCGTCAGGACGACGGGCTCGCCGGGCTCGAACAGGTCCGGATAGCGCTGGAGGTTCTCGATGTCGACCCACGGCAGCAGGTCGGGCGCCACCTCCACGTCCCCGCTCATCGTCGGCGGTATCGGCGGCACCCACTTGGTGATCCCGAGCGCCTCCGCGAAGTCGGTGCCCTCGGCCGCGGCCCGCGCCAGGTCGGTGCCGGCGAGCGCGGCGGGGCGGCAGACGATCCCCTGCGACAGCTCCCCGCGCAGCCGTACGGCCTTCACCCGGTCCGCGTTCCCTCCGGCGAGCCGCCCGGTCAGTCCCAGCTCGTCGACGAGCGCGAGGGGCAGCACGGCCTGCTCGGGGATGTACACGGCGGCGTCGCCCGTCCGGTAGGCCCCCTTGGCGACGACGGCCCGGTAGAGCCCGACCTGGGCGAGTTCCAGGGCGTCGGCGTTCGGATGCGGATGGACGGTCAGGACTTCGGCGGTGACGCGCAGGGTGGACATGGTTCAGGACTCCGGGTGCTCGGGTTTCGGTTTCATCGCGGCTCACTGTGGCCGATCCGAATTCCCGTGGGCGATCGATTTGCCACCTGGTAGCGTCGCCGGGCTCGGGACCTACGGCTCCTCGTCCAGCCCCGGGAGGGTGTCCTGTGCCACCTCGTGGCGGCGGGTGCGGATGTCCGGGGGCGCCGGGTGGAGTTTGGCGTCGCAGGTGGGGCCCAGGCCGGTGCGGCGGGAGTCGGCGCCGGTCAGGGGGCGGCCGCAGAGGCGGCAGTACACCCGGCGAGGTCCTGTCTGAGCTGCGGAATCGATCGCGATTGCCAGTGGTTCGTCTGCCATGTTGAGATCAAACCTCATTCCGACGAGGAGCAGTCCATGAGTCTGTACGACATTCCGCTGAAGACACTGACCGGTGAGCCGGTCTCCCTGGCCGACTACCGCGACCGGGCCGTGCTGGTGGTGAACGTGGCCTCGAAGTGCGGGCTCACCCCGCAGTACGCGGGTCTGGAGCGGCTGCAGAAGGAGTACGGGGAGCGCGGCTTCACCGTGCTCGGGGTGCCCTGCAACCAGTTCGCGGGGCAGGAGCCCGGCAGCGCCGAGGAGATCGCGACCTTCTGTTCGGCGACGTACGGGGTGTCCTTCCCGCTCCTGGAGAAGACGGACGTCAACGGCGAGGGCCGCCACCCGCTCTACTCGGAGCTGGTGAAGGTCGCCGACGCCGAGGGCGAGGCCGGTGACGTGCAGTGGAACTTCGAGAAGTTCCTCATCGGCCGTGACGGCGGGGTCACCCGCTTCCGTCCACGCACCGAGCCGGAGGCCCCCGAGGTCGTGGCGGCGATCGAGGCCCAGCTTGCCTGACCTGGGGGTCGTCGAACGGCTGCGGGCCGCCGGGTGCGTCTTCGCCGAGGAGGAGGCGGAGATGCTCCTCTCGACCGCCGCCGGGCCCGCCGAGCTCGACCTGATGGTCGAGCGGCGGGCCTCCGGCCTGCCGCTGGAGCACGTGGTGGGCTGGGCCGGGTTCGCCGGGCTGCGGATCGAGGTCGACGGCGGGGTCTTCGTGCCCCGGCGGCGTACGGAGTTCCTCGTCGGCCACGCGGTGGAGCTGGCCCGGCCCGGCGCCGTCTGCGTCGACCTGTGCTGCGGCTCCGGCGCGGCGGGCGCCGTGCTGCTCGCGCGGGTCGAGGGGGTGGAGGTGCACGCCTCGGACATCGAGCCGGCGGCGGTGCGCTGCGCCCGGCGGAACGTCGAGCCGCGCGGCGGCCGGGTGTACGAGGGGGACCTCTTCGCGCCGCTGCCGCGGGAGCTGCGGGGCCGGGTCGAGGTCCTGGTCGCCAACGTGCCGTACGTACCGACCGAGGAGATCGGGCTCCTGCCGCCCGAGGCCCGCGACCACGAGCCGCTCGTCACGCTCGACGGCGGCGCGGACGGTCTCGACGTGCTGCGGCGGGTCGCCGGCGAGGCGCCGGAGTGGCTGGCGCCGGGCGGGCACCTGCTGGTGGAGACGAGCGAGCGGCAGGCGGAGTCGGCGCTCGCGGTGATGTCCGCGGCCGGTCTGGCGCCGCGGGTCGTCACCTCCGAGGAGTGGTGGGCGACGATCGTGGTCGCGACCCGGCCGTAGGACGGCGGAAGCGGCCCGCGCGGGCCGCTTCCCGGTCTGTCCTGATCGACAAGACGCCCCCTAGGCCGTCCTGGGCAGCAGGCGGCAGCGTGCCGGGCCCTCCTGTGTGAGGGTGATCGCGGAGCCGACCGGCACCTCGGTGTCGACGGCCTCCAGTCCGTACTTCTGGAGGATCATCGCGAGCGCGATCACCGACTCCAGCATCGAGAAGTGCTGGCCGATGCAGGCGCGCGGGCCGCCGCCGAAGGGGTACCAGGCGTACCGCGGTCGGGCGGCCTCCGCCTCGGGCGTGAAGCGGTCCGGGTCGAAGCGCTCGGGGTCCTCCCAGTAGGCGGGGTGCCGGTGGGTGACCCAGGAGGCGACGATGACGTCCGCGCCCGCCGGGATGGTGACGCCGCCGATCACGGTGGCGGCGACGGCGCGGCGGCCCGTGGCCGGTGCGGCGGGGAAGAGGCGCATGGCCTCCTTGAGCACCTGCGTGAGGTAGGGCAGCGCGTCGAGGTCGGCGGCGCCGGGGGTACGGCCTCCGAGGACCCGGTCGACCTCCTCGTGGGCCCGCTTCAGCACCTCCGGGTGGCGGGCGAGGAGGTGGAGGGCGAAGCCGAGGGTTGTGGCGGTGGTCTCGTGCCCGGCGAGCAGGAAGACGAGGACCTGCTCGCGCAGTTCGGTGGCGTCGAAGCTGCCGTCCTCGGCGCTCTCGGCCTCGACGAGCAGGGTGAGGAGGTCGTCGCCCTCGACGGAGCCCCGGCCGGAGCCGCGCCGCTCGGCGATGATCCGGTCGCAGACCTCGTACAGCGCCTGGTGGACGGCGGCGGCCCTGCGGTTGCCGGGGGTGGGCCAGTGGCGCGGGAGCTTGATCGGGGAGTAGCCGCGGCGGAGCACGTAGGCGCCGAGTTCGGGGAAGCAGCGCTCGACGATCTCGACGGCCGCGTCGACGTCGGTGCCGAAGAGGATGCGGGCGACCGCGCGCAGGGCGAGGCGGGTCATCTCGTGGAGGACGTCGACGGTCCCGGCGCCGCCGTCCTCCCACTCGCCGATGAGGGTGGTGACCTCGGCGGCGATGGCGGTCGCGTAGCTGTCGACGCGACGCTTGGTGAAGAGGGGCTGGACGAGTCGGCGCTGTCGGAGGTAGTCCTCGTCCTGGCTGGTCAGCAGGCCGTTGCCGAAGGACTCGCGGATCTCCTGGTAGAAGGCGTTGTCCTTGCGGAAGTTGGCGGATTCCCCGGCGAGGACCTGCTGGGCGCCCTCGGCGGAGAAGACGCCGTAGAAGGTGGCGCCGATCCCGGGCGGGCCCGCGGTCATCTTCACGACGTCGCCGTGCTCGCGCTGGGCGCGCAGGAAGGTGCCCAGCGAGTCCTTCCTGAGGTCGATCATGGAGCCGAGCAGCGGAAGTCCCGCGAGTTCGGGTGCTTCGGCACCTGTGGTGATGGCCATGAACGGTTCCCCTCGGTCGTCGCCTGCGAGCTGATTCTCCCTCAGGAGGTGACTCGCGGGTAGGGATGCCCGAACTACGGGCCGGATCTGGCCGGTCGGCTCGAAAGGGGCCGCTGTCAGTGGCGCCTGGGAGGCTCGTTCCCATGGAGCGACCCGAGCTGACGCTGCAACTGACCATCGACTGCGCCGATCCGCGGCGCCTGGTGCCCTTCTGGCTGGAGGCCCTGCGCTACGTCCCCGACCCGCCGCCCGCCGGCCACGCCACCTGGCGGGCGTACTGGGAGGCGATCGGCGTCCCGGAGGACGAGCTCGGCGAGGACGCCGGGGAGCTCCCGGAGTCCGTCGTCGACCCGAAGGGCGTGGGCCCCCGGGTCTGGTTCCAGCGCGTCCCGGAGCCCAAGGCCGTCAAGAACCGCGTCCACCTCGACCTGAAGGTCGGCGGCGGCCGCGAGGCCCCCCTCGCCCTCCGTCGCGCACGCGTGGACGGCGAGGTGGCCCGGCTGACGGCGCTCGGCGCGACCGTGCTGTACGCGATGGACGGGCCGAACGGCATGGACCACTACGCGGTGGTCCTCCAGGACCCGGAGGGCAACGAGTTCTGCGTCGTGTGAACGGTCGCCCTACTTCGCGAGCGCGCGGCTGATGACCATGCGCTGGATCTCGCTCGTGCCCTCGAAGATGGTGTAGATGGCCGCGTCGCGGTGCATGCGCTCCACCGGGTACTCGCGGGTGTAGCCGTTGCCGCCGAGGATCTGGATGGCCTGGGCGGTGACCTTCTTGGCGACCTCGCTCGCGTACAGCTTGGACATGGAGCCCTCGGCCGCGGTGAAGGGCTTGCCGGCGGTGGCCATCCAGGAGGCGCGCCAGACGAGGAGGCGGGCGGCGTCGATCTGGGTGGCCATGTCGGCGAGCTGGAAGGCGACGCCCTGGTTCTCGATGATCGGGCGGCCGAACTGGACCCGGGTCCTGGCGTAGTCGAGGGCGACCTCGTACGCGGCGCGGGCGGTGCCGACGGCCATGGCGCCGACGGCCGGGCGGGAGGCCTCGAAGGTGGCCATGGCGGCGTTCTTCACGCGCTCGCCGGACTTCGCCTTCTCGCGGGCGCGGGCGAGGCGCTCGTCCAGCTTGTCCTTGCCGCCGAGCAGGCAGGAGCCGGGGACGCGGACGTCCTCGAGGACGACCTCGGCGGTGTGGGAGGCGCGGATGCCGTGCTTCTGGAACTTCTGGCCCTGGGAGAGCCCGGGGGTGTTCGGCGGCACGATGAAGGAGGCGTGGCCCTTGGAGCCGAGCTCGGGGTCGACGACGGCGACGACCACGTGGACGTTGGCGATGCCGCCGTTGGTCGCCCAGGTCTTGGTGCCGTTGAGGACCCACTCGTCCTTGGCCTCGTCGTACACGGCGCGGGTGCGCATGGAGGCGACGTCCGAGCCGGCGTCGGGCTCGGAGGAGCAGAAGGCGGCGACCTTGATGTCGTTCGCGTCGCCGTACATCTGCGGGACCCAGGTGCCGATCTGCTCCTCGGTGCCGTTGGCGAGGACGCCGACGGCGGCGAGACCGGTGCCGACGATGGAGAGGGCGATGCCGGCGTCGCCCCAGAAGAGCTCCTCCATCGCCATCGGGATGCCGAGGCCGGTCGGGTCGAAGAACTGCTGGGCGTAGAAGTCGAGGGAGTAGATGCCGAGCTTGGCCGCTTCCTGGATGATCGGCCAGGGGGTCTCCTCACGCTCGTCCCACTCGGCGGCCGCGGGGCGCATCACATCGGCGGCGAAGCCGTGGAGCCAGTCGCGGACCTGCTTCTGGTCCTCGTTGAGTTCGAGCGTGAACTCGCCCATGTTCCCTCCCAGCATGACGTTACTTGCGGTAACAGTAGTCTGTTACCGGTGGGTAGGGGCTGTCAACCTGCGGTGGAGCGGTTCGGCCCGACCGACGGCGGATCCCGGGCGGGTGTTACGTTGCGAGAGCCTCACGAATCGCACGGGCGGGGAGACACGCGCATGGACATCGCACACCGGACCACCGACCAGCAGACGACCGCCGAGCAGCGGCGCCGCGAGCTGCTGGAGGCGGCGGACCGGGTGGTGCTCCGGGACGGCCCCCAGGCGTCCATGAACGCGATCGCGGCCGAGGCCGGCATCACCAAGCCGATCCTCTACCGCCACTTCGGCGACAAGGGCGGCCTCTACCGCGCCCTCGCCACCCGGCATACGGACGCGCTCCTCGCCTCGCTCCGGGCCTCGCTCGACGCGCCCGCCGACCGGCGCCGCCGCGTCGAGGCCACCCTCGACACGTACCTGGCGTCCATCGAGGCGATGCCCCAGGTCTACCGCTTCCTCATGCACCCGGCGGAGGAGCCGCACCAGACCGAGCAGGGCTTCGACGTCGGCCGCCACTCGGCCCCGCTGCTGCGCCGCATGGGCGAGGAGCTCGGTCAGGTCATCGCCGAGCGCGTCGACCTGGGACCGGCCGCCGAGGCCCAGGCCCGGATCTGGGGCCACGGCATCGTCGGCATGATGCACGCGGCCGGCGACTGGTGGCTCGGCGAGCGCCCCTGCTCCCGCGCGGACCTGGTCAAGAGCCTGGCCGACCTCCTGTGGGGCCGCCTCGCGGCGGCCGACGACCTCCCGGGCGGCCCCGGCTTCTAGGAGACCTCCAGCACGGAGGCCTGACCGCCCCACGGCTGCTTGCGGATCGTGCGCAGCAGGCGTGACCTGCGCCACCCCGTGACGTGGTCCGCGTAGACCCCGCCCTCCAGGTGGTCCGTCTCGTGCTGGAGGCAGCGGGCGAAGAAACCCGTCCCCTCGATCCGTATCGGGGTGCCGTCCAGACGTACGCCCTCCACCACCGCGCGGTCGAAGCGAGGGGTCGGCGCCTCCAGGCCCGGCAGGGAGAGACAGCCCTCGGGGCCCCGGACCACGTCGCCGTCCGCCTCCACCAGGCGCGGGTTCACCACATGGCCCAGGTGGCGGTTCTCCTCGTCGTCGGGGCAGTCGTACACGAACACCCGCAGGCCCACGCCGACCTGGTTCGCCGCCAGGCCCACGCCGTGCGCCGCGTACATCGTGGCGAACATGTCCTCGACGAGCCGGGCCAGTTCGGGCCCGAAGTCGGTGACGGGCGCGCAGGGGGTGTGCAGCACGGGGTCGCCGAGGAGCGTCATCGCTCGGACGAGGCCGGAACTGCCGGGGATGGGCCGGTTTCGCATGGCCGTAAGGGTACGGTCCCCGTGACCTCCCGGTTTCGGGCGGCCGCTCTACGGTGCCGCTGTTCGGGCTGCTGGCCGGATCTCGATAGGCTGAGCCCGGACCGACGCAAGGAGGAACAAGAACGATGTCAGGACACCCCGGTAATCCAGAGCCGCTGTCGCCGCGCGCCAAGCTGGCCGTGACGGCGGGCAAGGCCGCGGCCGCGGTGTCGCGTGCGGCGGGGCGCGGCAGCGGATCGGTGATCGGCGGCCGGGTGGCGCTGAAGCTCGACCCCGACCTGCTCGGCCGGCTCGCGCAGCATCTGGACGTCGTCCTGGTGTCGGCGACCAACGGCAAGACCACCACGACCCGGCTGATCGCGGAAGCCCTGCGCGCGGCCGGCCCCGTGGTCTCCAACGCCCTCGGCGCCAACATGCCCGCCGGCATCACCTCGGCGCTGGCCGGCGGCACGGACTCCAAGTTCGGTGTGATCGAGGTCGACGAGAAGTACCTCGCGGGCGTCGCCCGGGACACCACGCCCAAGGCGATCGCGCTGCTCAACCTCTCCCGCGACCAGCTCGACCGCGCGGCCGAGACCCGGATGCTCGCCGAGAAGTGGCGCGAGGGTCTCAACGGCACCAAGGCCGTGGTCATCGCCAACGCCGACGACCCGCTCATCGTGTGGGCCGCCTCCTCCTCCCCCAACGTGGTGTGGGTCGCCGCCGGCCAGGAGTGGAAGGACGACGCCTGGTCGTGCCCCGCCTGCGGCGGTGTGATGCAGCGTCCGGGCGACGACTGGTTCTGCGGCGAGTGCGGCTTCCGCCGTCCCGCGCCGAGCTGGGCGCTCAGCGGCGACCACGTGCTCGACCCGCACGGTTCGGCCTGGCCGATCCGCCTCCAGCTGCCCGGCCGCGCCAACAAGGCGAACGCCGCCACCTCGGCCGCCGTCGCCGCGGTCTTCGGGGTGCCGCCGCAGGTGGCCCTGGAGCGCATGTACCAGGTGCAGGCCGTCGCCGGGCGCTACGACGTGGTCTCCTTCCAGAACCGCGACCTGCGTCTGCTCCTCGCGAAGAACCCGGCCGGCTGGCTCGAAACGTTTTCCCTCATCGACGGGCCGCCCGCCCCGGTGATCCTCTCGGTCAACGCGCGGGGCGCCGACGGCACGGACACCTCCTGGCTGTGGGACGTGGACTACGGCCGGCTCGCCGGCCACCCGATCATGGTGATCGGCGACCGGAAGCTGGACCTCGCGGTCCGCCTGGAGGTCGCGGGCGTGGACTTCCGCGTCTGCGAGACGCTGGACGAGGCGGTCACGATGGCCCCGCCCGGACAGATCGAGCTGATCGCCAACTACACCGCCTTCCAGGACGTCCGCCGCCGCGTCGGCAACTGACCCGTAGAGGACTTTGCAGCATGAGTGACAGCAGCCTGCGCCTGGTCTGGGTCTACCCGGACCTGCTCAGCACCTACGGCGACCAGGGCAACGTCCTCGTCGTCCAGCGCCGTGCCGAACAGCGCGGCCTCAGCGTCGAGCGCGTCGACGTCCGCAGCGACCAGCCGGTGCCCACCTCGGGCGACATCTACCTGATCGGCGGCGGCGAGGACCGTCCGCAGCGGCTCGCGGCCGAGCGCCTGCGGCGGGACGGCGGCCTGAGCCGCGCCGCCTCCAACGGCGCGATCATCTTCTCGGTCTGCGCCGGGTACCAGATCCTGGGCCACGAGTTCATCAACGACCTCGGCGAGCGCGAGGCCGGCCTCGGGCTCATCGACGTGATCTCGACCCGCGGCGAGGGCGCCCGCTGCGTCGGCGACGTCCTCGCGGACATCGACCCGCGCCTGGGCCTCCCCCAGCTGACCGGCTTCGAGAACCACCAGGGCATCACCCATCTCGGCCCGACGGCCCGGCCGTTCGCCCGGACCGTCTTCGGCAACGGCAACGGGACCGGCGACGGCACCGAGGGCGCGTACAACGACACCGTCTTCGGTACGTACATGCACGGCCCCGTCATGGCCCGCAACCCGCAGATCGCGGACCTGCTCCTGAAGCTGGCCCTCGACGTGAACGCGCTGCCGCCGACCGACGACCGCTGGTACGAGGCGCTGCGCGCCGAGCGCATCGCGGCGGCCACGCAGCCCGCCTGAGTCACCCCGGGGCCGCCGCGGGTCCCTCGTACGAACGTACGTTGTCCACTGTGCGGACATCCGGTTCGGCCCCGCCACCCCTGCGGCGATAGGGTGGCGGGGATCCAGCCGGACGACGTGGTCCGGGAGTCGGCCCACGTTGCAAAGGTTTTTGGGCTATGCGCATTGGCGTGCTCACCTCCGGCGGAGACTGCCCCGGTCTGAACGCTGTCATCCGTTCCGTCGTGCACCGCGCCGTCGTCGACCACGGCGACGAGGTCATCGGCTTCCACGACGGGTGGAAGGGCCTCCTGGACTGCGACTACCGCAAGCTCGATCTCGACGCGGTGGGCGGCATCCTGGCCCGGGGCGGCACCATCCTCGGCTCCTCCCGGGTCCAGCCCGCGCACCTCGTCGACGGCGTCGAGCGTGCCAAGGGCCATGTCGCCGACCTCGGTCTCGACGCCATCATCCCGATCGGCGGCGAGGGCACCCTGAAGGCGGCGAACCTGCTCTCCGAGGCGGGGCTCCCGATCGTCGGCGTCCCGAAGACGATCGACAACGACATCGCCTCCACCGACGTCACCTTCGGCTTCGACACGGCCGTCACCGTCGCCACCGAGGCCCTCGACCGGCTGAAGACCACCGCCGAGTCGCACCAGCGGGTCCTCGTCGTCGAGGTGATGGGCCGCCACACCGGCTGGATAGCGCTGCACTCCGGCATGGCCGCCGGCGCGCACGCCGTGGTCGTCCCCGAGCGCCCCTTCGACATCGACGAGCTGACCTCCCGGGTCGGCGAGCGCTTCGAGGCCGGCAAGCGGTTCGCGATCGTGGTCGTCGCCGAGGGCGCGAAGCCGCGCGAGGGCTCGATGGACTTCAAGACCGCCGGCACCGACATCTACGGCCACGAGCGCTTCACCGGCATCGCCAACCAGCTCTCCGCCGAGCTGGAGCGGCGCCTCGGCAAGGAGGCCCGCCCGGTCATCCTCGGCCACGTCCAGCGCGGCGGCACGCCGACCGCGTACGACCGCGTCCTCGCCACTCGCTTCGGCTGGCACGCCGTCGAGGCGGCGCACCGCGGCGAGTTCGGCATGCTGACCGCGCTGCGCGGCACGGAGATCACGATGGTCCCGCTGGCCCAGGCCGTGGAGACCCTCAAGACGGTCCCGGCCGACCGGTACGCCGAGGCGGAGTGCGTGCTCTGACGACTCCCGTGCGTCACAACCGCCCCCGGTCGCGATCGCGGCCGGGGGCGGTTCTAGTCTGGTGCGGACAACAAGCGCGAATCGGGCTCCAGGAGTGTACGGATGGATCACAGCGGGCACGGCATGACCACGGATCTGCCGCCGTTCACGCTGGGGCGGGGCCTGGAGTTCTCCCCGGACCTCTTCTTCCTGGTCGGATGCCTGGCGGCGCTCGGTCTGTACGGCTGGGGCGTGGCGCGGCTGCGGCGGCGCGGTGACGCGTGGCCTGTCGGCCGGACGGTGCTCTTCGCCGTCGGCGTGCTGACGATCGCGCTGGTGATGTGCACCAAGCTCAACGACTACGGCATGGTCATGTTCAGCGTGCACATGGTGCAGCACATGGTGATCTCCATGCTGTCGCCGATCCTGCTGCTGCTCGGCGCGCCGGTGACCCTCGCGCTGCGGGCGCTGCCGGTGGCGGGCCGGGGCTCGCTCGGGCCGCGCGAGCTGCTCCTGAAGCTGCTGCACAGCCGGTACATGCGGGTGATCACGCACCCGGCGTTCACCATCTCCCTGTTCATCGCGAGCCTGTACGCGCTGTACTTCTCGCCGCTCTTCGACTTCCTGATGGGGTCGAAGGCCGGGCACCTCGGGATGATGGTGCACTTCCTGATGGTGGGCCTGGTCTTCTTCTGGCCGATCATGGGCGTGGACCCGGGACCGCACCGGCCCGGGTACGTGATGCGGATGCTGGAGCTGTTCGCGGGCATGCCGTTCCACGCGTTCTTCGGCATCGCGATGATGATGGCGACCCAGCCGCTGGTGAAGGCGTACGAGAACCCGCCGGCCTCGCTCGGCATCGACGCCCTCGCCGACCAGAACGCCGCCGGTGGCATCGCCTGGGCCTTCAGCGAGATCCCGTCCGTGCTGGTGCTGATCGCGTTGGTCTACCAGTGGTACCGCTCCGAGCAGCGGCAGGCCGTCCGCAAGGACCGGGCGGCCGACCGGGACGGCGACAAGGAGCTGGAGGCGTACAACGCGTATCTGGCCTCGCTGCAGGCGCGGAGCCGCTGACGTCAGGCCGTCCGGCGCACGCCGGAGTGTCCGGGGAGTAGCGCGCGCCCCTCTCGGGGGGTCACGATGGGCTGGACGGCTTGCGCGGCCCCGGTCGGGAGGAGGGCGGGCTGATGTCCGGTCCCACGAAGACGATGACGGTGCTCACCTGCGCGGCGCTGGTGCTGACGACGGCCTACACGGTGGCGCTCGGCAGCAGCGGCTGGCTCTGGTTCGGTCTGGTGGTCCTGGTGGTGGTGACGATCGGGATGGCGGCGGCGGACAGCTCCGTACCGCCGTCTCCCGGGTCCCGCCCGCCGGGCACCACGTCCTGACCGACGGGACACCCCCTACGCGCGCGGGGCCAGGACGATCCAGGTCTGGCCCGGGGCGAAGGGCAGGGGCGCTCCGGCCGGGGTGGTGAAGGTGGTGCCGGAGCCGGCGGAGGGGCGGGACCAGCGGGCCTCGTGGGCGCGCCCGTCGCGCAGGACGAGGGCGGTCCCGCTGCCGACGGTCTCGCTGTACGGGGAGACCGAGCCGAAGCGGTCGTGGAAGCGGGAGGGGCGGATCGTGACGTGCTGGACGACGACCGTCTTCGGAGTGAGCGGGCCCGTGTCGGTGGCGCGGGCCTCGCGGCCGTCCATGGCCACGTGCCAGGCGTGGCCGGCGGCGGACCAGGTGAAGGCGTAGCGGGCCGCCGGGTAGCGGACGGTCGAGGTGGTGACCGGGGTGCCGCCGGGCGGGGCGGGCCCGAAGCGGAAGCCGATGTCCCGGGCGTCGTCGGCCCCCGGTGCGGCGGCGAGGGCGCGGCCGGGGCGCAGGTAGAGGTTGTGCGGGGCGGGTCGGTCCGGTGAGCGCAGGAAGGCCCGGGGTGCGGTGGTCTCCGTGACGAGGTCGAGGGACGCGGCCCGGAGGAGCGGGGTGAGGGCGGACTGGGCGCCGGAGTAGGCGAGGGCCGGTCGGCCGTAGTCGGCGAGCAGGGCGATGTCGGATTCGCGGGCGCTGCGGACGGGGCCGGCGAGGGCGGGGAGGCGTGAGGAGTAGACGGCCATGAGCCGGGTGACTCCGCCCTCGACCTGTTCGACGTAGACGAGGTCGGCGGCGCCGAGTCCGGTGTGGGGACGGGCCGCCGGCACGTTGTCGATCTTCACGGTCAGGACGGGCGCGGGCTTCGCGGGAAGTCCGGTGAGGGGCGAGAGCCCGGTGGCGGGCGCGGTCGTCGGCGTGGGACGCGGCTGCGGCGGCGGGCCCGGGTCGGAGCAGCCGTACAGCCCGGCCGCCGTCAGCGCGCACAGCAGCGCGGTGAGGACGCGGCCGGGGCGCCTGGCTCCGCGCTCGCTCGTCATGTGACGCTCCCCCACCAGTGGACCACGGGCCCGTGCGGGGATACAACGGGCGTGACGGACGACGAACGGGGTCACGGGTGTTCTACCAGCTGATGAAGCACGTCCTGCTCGGGCCGCTCCTCAGGCTGCTGTTCCGGCCGAGGATCGAGGGGCTCGAGCACGTCCCCGAGGAGGGGGCCGCGATCGTCGCGGGCAATCACCTCTCCTTCTCCGACCACTTCCTGATGCCGGCCGTCCTGGACCGGCGGATCACCTTCCTGGCGAAACAGGAGTACTTCACGGGTCCCGGCCTCAAGGGCCGGCTGACGGCGGCCTTCTTCCGGGCCGCCGGGCAGATCCCGGTCGACCGGTCGGGGAAGGAGGCCGGCCGGGCGGCGATCCGGGAGGGGCTGGGCGTCCTCGGCCGGGGCGAGTTGCTCGGGATCTATCCGGAGGGGACGCGTTCGCACGACGGGCGGCTCTACAAGGGCAAGGTGGGGGTGGCGGTGATGGCGCTGACCGCGGGGGTCCCGGTGGTGCCGTGCGCGATGGTGGGGACCTTCGAGATCCAGCCGCCGGGGAAGGTCGTGCCGAGGATCCGCCGGGTCACCATCCGGTTCGGGGAGCCGCTGGACTTCTCCCGGTTCGCCGGGTCGGCGGGCGAGAGGGCGGTGGTCCGGGCGGTGACGGACGAGATCATGTACGCGATCCTGCGCCTGTCGGGCCAGGAGTACGTGGACGAGTACGCGGCGGTGGTGAAGGCCGCCGGGTCGCGTGGTGACGCACCGTCGGAATAGTTCCCGCGCGGGGAACGCCTAGGGCGGATCCGCGCACGGCGCAATCCCCTGGGCCACGGCCCCGGGTGCCCGTAGCGTCCCCCGCATGACCAAGGGAAACGCGTTCGTGCTGGGTGCGACGGGACAGGTGGGGCGGGCGGCCGTGCGGGCGCTCGTCGCGGACGGCTGGGAGGTGACGGCCGCCTCGCGGGGCGGCGCCGGGGACGGCAGGTGGCCGGACGGGGTCCGGTCGGTCCGGCTCGACCGGAACGAGGAGGGCGCGCTCGCGGCGGCCCTGGGCGACGGGTGCGACGTGCTCGTGGACATCGTCGCGTACGACGCCGGTCACGGCCGGCAGCTGACGGGCCTGGCCGACCGGATCGGTTCGGCGGTGGTGGTGTCGAGCGGCGCGGTGTACGAGGACGAGCGGGGGCGCGGCTTCGACACCCAGGACCGGCCGGACGGCTTCCCCGCCTACCCGGTGCCGCTCGCGGAGGGCTGGCGCACGGTCGCGCCCGGCGACACCACGTACAGCACGCGGAAGATCGCCCTGGAGCGGGAGTTGCTCGCGGCGGGCGACGCGCTGCCGGCGACGCTGCTCAGGGCGGGCGCCGTCCACGGGCCGTACTGCCCGGGGCCGCGCGAGCTGTGGTTCGTGAAGCGGGCGCTCGACGGACGGCCGGTGCGCGTGCTCGCGTACGGGGGGACGTCGCGGTTCCATCCGGCCCACGTCGACAACATCGCGGAGCTGGTCCGGCTCGCGGCGGCGAACCCCGGCAGCCGGGTGCTGAACGCCGCGGATCCGGAGGCGCCGACGGTGGCGGAGATCGGGGCGGCGATCGACGCGGTCATGGGGGCAAAGAGCGAGACGGTGCTGATGGAGGGGGCGCCGCAGGGCACCGTGGGGCTCACTCCGTGGACGTCGGAGCATCCCATTGTCTACGACATGACGGCGGCCGGGCGGGAGTTGGGGTACCGGCCGGTGGTGTCGTACGCGGAGTCGCTGCCGGAGACGGTCGAGTGGCTGGCCGGGCACCTGAAGGGGCGGGAGTGGCGGGACGCCTTCCCCGGCCTCGCGAAGTACCGGGTGGACTTCTTCGACTACGCGGCGGAGGACGCCTGGCTGGCGTCCCGGGCATGACGGAAGGGGCGACCGTCGGACGGCCGCCCCTCCCTTCACACTGTGCGGGGTGTTACGGCTTCGGGGTGGCGTGCGGCTCGCACGTCACGTCCTGGCCGTCCACCTTGCCGGTGAGCAGGTACGTGTCGACCCGCGAGTTGATGCACGGGTTCACCAGACCGGTGACGCCGTGCGAACCCGCGTCCTTCTCGGTGATGAGACGCGAGCCCTTGAAGCGCTTGTGCAGCTCGACCGCGCCGACGTACGGCGTCGCCGCGTCGCGCTCGGACTGGACGATGAGCACCGGCGGCAGGCCCTTGCCGGTCTTGACCTGGGTCGGCTTCTGCTGCGGCGCGGACCAGGTGGCGCACGGCAGGTTCATCCAGGCGTTCGCCCAGGTCATGAACGGGTACTGCGCGTGGAGGGCCGAGTTGTCCCGGTTCCACCGGTTCCAGTTGGTCGGCCACGCGGCGTCGGCGCACTCGACGGCGGTGTAGACGGCGTTGCCGTTCTCCGACGCGATGTTGCCGGCCGTGTCGGTGAGGTCCGCGGCGGCGCCGTCGATCAGCGGCTGCGGGTCACCCGCGGCGTACGCGCTCCAGGCCTCGGCCACGGGGGCCCAGGAGGAGTCGTAGTACGGGGCGCCCTGGAAGAAGCCGATGAGCTCGGCCGGTCCGACCTTGCCGCCCAGGGGCTCCTTCTTGGCGGCGGCGCGCAGGGTCACCCACTGCTGCTGGACCTCCGCCAGGGTGTCGCCGAGGTGGTAGGTGGCGTCGTTCTGGGCCACCCAGTTCATCCAGTCCTTGAGGCGACCCTCGAAGGCGATGTCCTGCTCCAGGTTGGCCTGGTACCAGATGTTGCTCTTCTCCGGGTTGACCACGCTGTCGACGATCATGCGACGGACGTGGTCCGGGTACAGCGTGCCGTAGACGGCGCCCAGGTAGGTGCCGTAGGAGACGCCGATGAAGTTGAGCTTCTTCTCGCCGAGCGCGGCCCGGATGACGTCGAGGTCACGGGCGGTGTTGCGCGTCGTCATGTAGGGCAGCATGTCGCCGCTCTTCTCGGCGCAGCCCTTGGCGTACTCGGCGGCCAGCTTGCGCTGGGCGAGCTTGTCCGCCTCGCTGTCCGGGACCGGGTCGAGCTTGGGGCCCTTGACGAACTCGGTCGGGTCGACGCAGGAGATGGGCGCCGAGTGGCCGACGCCGCGCGGGTCGAAGCCCACGAAGTCGTACGCCTTCGCGGTGTTCACCCAGAGCGGGCTCTTGGTGGTGACCCGGCGCGGGAAGCGCAGGCCGGAACCGCCGGGGCCGCCCGGGTTGTAGAGCAGCGCGCCCTGGCGCTCGGCGGCGGTGCCGGTGGACACGGCGCGGTCCACGGCGAGCTTGATCTTCTTGCCGTTGGGCTTGGCGTAGTCGACCGGGACGGTGACCCAGCCGCACTGGATGGGCTTGGCGAAGCCCCAGTCGGCCGGGCAGTCCTGCCAGTCGATGCCGGTCTTGGCGGCCTCGGCGGCGGCGATGGCCGCGCCGCGCGCCTCGTCGTCCCGCTCGTGGCCGGTGACGGCACCGGCCGTCGGCGCGGCGAGCGCGGTCGCCATGAGCGTCCCCGCTATCAGAGTGCCGGCAGAGCCGAGCACTGCTGTGCGTCTCAATGGTCCTCCCCCTGAAGGAGTCTGTGTGTCCGGGGGATCCTTTCGTCACCGGGGCTCAGGATGTAAGGGCGTACACGTGTTTCTTTGCCGAACCAATAACCGGTGAGTGGTGTACCGCTGAGCGGTACGGCTTCGAGGAAGGTTCAGAACGGGGCGAGTTCGGACAAAGCAGCATCGAGGAGCCGACGCAGCGCGAGCGCGTCGGGGGCGACGGCGGTGGCGAGGGCGGCGGGGCCGGCGAGCGGGCTGACCACGGCGTTCTCCCCGTACAGCCGCGCTTCCACCGGCTTGTCGGCGAACGCCGGGTCGACGACGAGGAGTTGGCCGGTGGCCCGGTGGCCGCCGAGGACCGCACCGCCGTCCCAGCCGCCGGACGCCCCGGGGCCGAAGGCGAGCTCCTGGTCGAACAGGGGGCGGCCGGCGCGGCGGACGGTGAGGCGGGTGACGAGGGTGCCGGGCGGTTCGCCGTGCCGGCCGAGGACCTGTTCCTCCCGGAGGACGAGCCGCGCCGTGGGCGCGAGGTCGACGGTGGTGCGCATCCGCAGGTGCGAGCCGGCCGCCGAGACGAGCTGCTCGGGCAGCCAGCGGAGCACCGCCCCGTCGCCGACGGCGATCCGCACGTCGTACGCGGCGGGGTCGGCGCTCCGGCCGGGCAGGGCGAGGGTGGCGGCGGCCGAGTCGACCAGGAGCCGGGCCCCGTCCCGCACCTCGGTCTCGATCGCCAGCCGGTCACCGCCGAGCGGGGCGCTCATCGCGCCGACGACGGTGACCCGGGTGTACGGTCCGGCGGCCCGGGTGCGGCGCAGGGCGAGGGGGCCGTCGCTCACCAGGAGCGGCAGTCCGCCGTCGGCGTCGGCGGTGATCCGGGCGGTGGCGCGCAGGCTCACGCGGTCCACGCCGCGAGCTGTGCCCGGACCCAGTCGGCGACGGGCGCGACGCCGTTCTCGCCGCGCAGGGAGGTGAAGGCGACGGGCAGCTCGCCGCGCTGCTCCTTCGCGTCGCGGGCCATCCGCTCCAGGTCGGAGCCGACGTACGGGGCGAGGTCGGTCTTGTTGATCACGAGGAGGTCGGCGGTGGTGACGCCGGGGCCGCCCTTGCGGGGGATGTCGTCGCCGCCGGCCACGTCGATGACGAAGATCTGGGCGTCGACGAGCCCCTTGGAGAAGGTGGCGGTGAGGTTGTCGCCGCCGGACTCGACGAGGACGAGGTCGAGGGGGCCGACCGTGTCCTCCAGGTCCTCGACGGCTTCGAGGTTGGCGGAGATGTCGTCGCGGATCGCGGTGTGCGGGCAGGCGCCGGTCTCGACGGCGGCGATCCGCTCGGGCGGCAGCACGGCCTCGCGGAGCAGGAACTCGGCGTCCTCACGGGTGTAGATGTCGTTGGTGACGACCGCGAGGGACAGGGTGTCGCGCAGCTCCCGGCAGAGGGCGGCGACGGTGGCGGTCTTGCCGGAGCCGACGGGTCCGCCGAGTCCGATGCGCAGGGCGCGGCGGGTGCCGTCGGGGCGGCGGGCGTCGGCGGAGACGGCGCCGTGGTGGGTGTGGCCGTGGTCGAGGTGCATGGCGGGCTCCCGGGTGTTCAGGGTGTGCTCGGGGTGGTGCTCAGGGGAGGGTGCTCAGGGGGTGTTCAGGACGCGAAGAGGCGGACGGGCCAGGCCGCGTGCTGTTCGGCGGTGAGGTCGAGCAGCGGCGCGGAGGCGGCGGGCAGGGCGTCGACGACGCCCTGCCGGGCGGCCGCGGCGGCGCGCTCGGCCACCTGGTCCATCTCGGGTGCGAGGCGGGCGAGGACGGCGGTGGCCTGGTAGGGGTCGAGGCTGAGGAGGCGGACGGCCGCGGTCGCCGGGCCGCCGACCGTCTCGTACGCGACGCAGTGCGCCGCGTCCTCGGGGCCGAGTCCGGCGGCCCGTGCGGCGGTGCCGAGGACGACGGGCTGGTGGGCGCCGCGGGGGAACGCGGCGGCCAGCGCGTCGAGTTCGGGGCTCGGCCAGGTGGCGCGGGCGGCCCGCATCAGCTGGCGGCCGAGTCTGCGGGCGGCGGCGCGCAGGGCCGCCGAGGGCGTGCGGGCGTCGGCCGCCGCGTCGAGTTCGTACGGGTCGAGTCCGTGCGCGGCCCCGGCGGCGAGCGCGGCCGAGGTGAGGCCCGTGGTGTGCAGGCGGCCCCGGCAGAAGGACTCCAGGCTGGCGGCGTCCTTGATGCGGCCCGCCTTGACGGCGGCCTCGGCGCCGCCGGAGTGGGCGTGCCCTCCGGCGGGGAAGCGCCCGTCGGCGAGGACGAGGAGTGCGGAGAGTGTCATCAGAAGAGGAAGTAACGCTGGGCCATGGGCAGTTCGGCGGCGGGCGCCGGTTCGACGGTCTCGCCGTCGATGGTCACCGAGAAGGTGTCGGCGTCGACCTCGACCCGGGGCAGGGCGTCGTTCTCGCGCATGTCGGCCTTGGTCACCCGCCGGGTGGAGCCGATGGCGGTGAACTCCTTGTGCAGAGCGAGCTTCCGGGGCAGGTCGTCCTCGATCGCCGCCTGGGCGACGAAGTTGACCGAACCGGCCGCGGCGGCCCGGCCGAGCGCGCCGAACATCGGGCGGGGCAGCACGGGCTGTGGCGTGGGGATGGAGGCGTTGGCGTCGCCCATCTGCGCGTACGCGATCTGGCCGCCCTTGACGACGACGAGCGGCTTCACGCCGAAGAAGGCGGGCTCCCAGAGGACCAGGTCGGCGAGCTTGCCGGGCTCGACCGAGCCGACGAGGTGGCCCATGCCCTGGGCGACGGCCGGGTTGATCGTGTACTTGGCGACGTAGCGGCGGGCGCGGTGGTTGTCGGCGGCGCCGTCGCCGGGCAGGGCGCCGCGGCGCTTCTTCATCACATGGGCGGTCTGCCAGGTCCGCATGATCACCTCGCCGATCCGGCCCATGGCCTGGGAGTCGGAGGAGATGATCGAGATGGCTCCCAGGTCGTGGAGGACGTCCTCGGCGGCGATGGTGGAGGGCCGGATGCGGGACTCGGCGAAGGCGAGGTCCTCGGGGACGGCCGGGTTGAGGTGGTGGCAGACCATCAGCATGTCGAGGTGTTCCTCGATGGTGTTGACGGTGTGCGGCCGGGTCGGGTTGGTGGAGCTGGGCAGGACGTACGGCTCGGAGACGACGGTGATGATGTCGGGGGCGTGCCCGCCGCCGGCGCCCTCGGTGTGGTACGCGTGGATCGTGCGGCCGGCGATGGCGGCGAGGGTGTCGCCGACGAAGCCCGCCTCGTTCAGGGTGTCGGTGTGGATGGCGAGCTGGGCGCCGGTCTCCTCGCACACGCTCAGGCAGGCGTCGATGACGGCGGGGGTGGCGCCCCAGTCCTCGTGGATCTTGAAGCCGAGTGCGCCGCCGCGCAGCTGGGAGTGCATCGCCTCCCGGGACATGGTGTTGCCCTTGCCGAGCAGGCCGATGTTGACGGGGAAGGTGTCCAGCGCCTCGAACATCCGGGCCATGTGCCAGGGGCCGGGCGTGATCGTGGTCGCCTTGGTGCCCTCGGCCGGGCCGGTGCCGCCGCCGACGAGGGTGGTGACGCCGGTGGCGAGGGCCTGCTCGACGACGGTCGGCGAGATGAAGTGGACGTGGGTGTCGACGGCGCCCGCGGTGACGATGCGGCCGTTGCCGACGATGATCTCGGTCTCGGGGCCGATGACGAGGTCGGGGTGGACGCCGTCCATGGTGTCGGGGTTGCCGGCCTTGCCGAGGGCGGTGATCCGGCCGTCCCGGATGCCGATGTCCGCCTTGACGACGCCCCAGTGGTCGATGACGACCGCGCCGGTGATGACGGTGTCGGGGGCGCCCTCGGCACGGGTGGTGCGGGCCTGGCCCATGGACTCGCGGACGACCTTGCCGCCGCCGAAGACGGCTTCCTCGCCGGCGCGGCCGGGGCCGCCGCAGCGGTCCTCCTCGATCTCGACGAGGAGGTCGGTGTCGGCGAGGCGCACGCGGTCGCCGGTGGTGGGGCCGAACAGGTCGGCGTAGACGGCGCGGTGGAGGTCAGGCACGGTCGCCGTCCTTGTCCTGTTCGGTGGTGCCGGAGGGGCCGGTGATGTCAAGGGGACCGGTGACGTCGAGGGGGCCGGCGGTCTCGCCGCGCAGGCCGGGCACGATCCGGCGGCCGGCGATCGGGACCAGCTCGACCTCGACGGGGATGCCGGGCTCGAAGCGGACGGCGGTCCCGGCGGCGATGTGCAGCCGCTGCCCCCGGGCGGCGGCGCGGTCGAAGTCGAGGCCGGGGTTGACCTCGGCGAAGTGGTAGTGGGAGCCGACCTGGACGGGCCGGTCGGCGGCGTTGAGCACGGTGAGGCGGGTGACGGGGCGTCCCTCGTTGAGGGCGACGGGTCCGTCCGCGTACAGGATCTCTCCGGGGATCATCGGCGGCCGCCCGTTCAGACGATGGGGTCGTGGACGGTGACGAGCTTGGTGCCGTCCGGGAAGGTGGCCTCGACCTGGACGTCGTGGATCATCTCCGGAATGCCGTCCATGACCTCGTCGCGGGTGAGCACCTTGCGCCCGGAGGCCATCAGCTCGGCGACCGTCCGGCCGTCCCGGGCGCCTTCCAGGATGTGGGAGGTGATCAGCGCGACGGCCTCGGGGTGGTTGAGCCGCACACCGCGGGCCCGACGCTTCTCGGCCACATCGGCCGCCACATGAATGAGCAGGCGCTCCTGCTCATGCGGGCTCAGTTGCACTCTTCCACCTCACAGTCGTCGACCGGATCTGACCCGGACAGCTGCGGACCCTACCGACCGTCAACACTCTGTTGAACTGCGGAGATGCGGTACGCGGCCAGACATTGCACGTTAGGGCGGAAGTTTTTCCGGCTCGTTAACCCCGGCTTTGCGTTCCTATGATCATCGGGCCGGTTCGGCGCCTCCGGGCACGGACATCGACATCAAGCCACGCAGCCCGTTCTCCAGGGCCTCGGCGGTCACGTCGCCGAAGAGCGCCTGCTGGGCGATGAAGCCCTGGGCGGTGGCGATGAGGGTGCGGGCCACGTGGTCGGCGGGGACGTCGGCGCGCAGGAGGCCGCTGTCGCGGTAGGCGGTCACCAGCGTCGTCCAGGCGGCCCGCATTCCGCGATAGCCCTCGGAGAGGGTCGCGGCCAGCTCCTCGTTGCGCAGGGTCTCGGTCCACACCTGGATGATCAGCCGCGCGAAGGCCTGCCGGTCCGCGCCCTCGATCCGCTCCTCCAGGAAGAGCCGGAGCACCGCGCCGAGGAGGACGTCGGGGGTGGGCGGCGGGGTCGCGCGGGAGGCCTCCTCGAAGGCGCCCCGGATGCCGGCGAAGGCCTCGGTCGCGATGGCCCCGATCAGCTCCTCCTTGCCGCGGAAGTAGCGGTAGACCGCGCCCGCGGACAGACCCACCTCGGCGAGCACGTCCTGCATGGACGTGGCGTGGAAGCCGTTGCGGGCGAAGCAGCGCGCGGCGCCGTCGAGAATCTGGCGGCGCCGGGCGTCGAGGTGTTCCTGGGAGACACGTGCCATGGGATGAATCTAAAACGAATATTCGTTCTTGACAACTCCCGGGTGGCGGCGCACGCTGAGCCCACGTAAAACGAACGATCCTTCGCTTTGAATCGAGGCCGCCATGCCCGCCGCCACCACCCCGCCGGCCGCCGGACGCAGAACCCTCGCCGTACTCGTCCTGATACCGGTCGTCGCCGCCCTCGCCCTCTCGGTCTTCGCCTGGCCCGCCGCGCGCCTCGCACCCCGCGACCTGCCCGTCGGAGTGGCCGGACCCGCGGCCGCGGCCGACGCGGTCGAGCGGGGACTCGAACGGCACGAGGGGGCCTTCGAGGTCCACCGCTACGCGGACGCCGGCGCGGCCCGGGCCGCGATCGAGGACCGTGACGTGTACGGCGCGGTGGTCGTCACCCCGGGCGGTACGGAACTCCTCACCGCCTCGGCGGCGAGCCCCGTCGTGGCCGGGCTGCTGCGCGAGGCCGTGACCGCGCAGGCCCCGGCAGGGGCGCCGGTCCGGGTGACGGACGTGGTCGCCGCACCGGCGGGCGACCCGCGCGGCGCCGTGCTCGGCGCGAGCCTGCTGCCCCTCGCCCTGGTCGGGGCGGCCACGGGCGCCGCCACCGTCCTGCTCGGGCTGCGCGGGGCCGGGGCGGTCGCGACCCTGGTGGGCGCGGCGGCGCTTGCCGGGCTCGTGGGCGCGGCGCTCACCGACAGCTGGCTCGGCGCGCTGACCGGCGACTGGTGGGCCGAGGCCGGAGTCTTCGGGCTGACCGTCCTGGCCATCGGCTCGGCCTTCGCGGGGCTCGCCACCCTGCTCGGCAAGCCCGGCTTCGGAGTCGGAGCCGCCCTGACCATCCTTTTCGGCAACGCCTTCTCGGGGATGTCGAGCGCTCCGGAGCTGCTGCCCACCGGGGTGGGCGCGCTCGGCCAGTGGCTGCCGCCGGGCGCCGGGGTCTCGGCCCTCCGGTCGGTGTCCGCCTTCGACGGCGCGGCGGCGGGCCGCCCGCTGCTCGTCCTCTCCCTCTGGGCCGTGGCCGGGCTGGCCGCGACCGCGTTCGGCGCGCGGCGCCGCCCGTCGGAAGCGGTTCCCGCGCCGGCGCAGGCTCCGGTGCCGGTGGGCTGAGGCCCCCGGCCGAAGACGGCCGCGTACCCCCGCCGTAGCGGACGGGGGTACGCGGCTTTTCCGTATGCGCCTCCGTATGCGCCCGGATCAGGAAGCGCCGGGCTCGCGGTGGTGGGCGGCGATGCCGAAGCGGCGCTGTTCGCCGGGAGCGGAGTCGACCGGGTGCAGCCCGGAGAGCGAGCTGACCACCTGCTCGTCGGCGGGCTTCTCCGCCGCCTCGAGTTCTTCCAGGTCAGCGGCGGAGACCAGGGCGACGAGCGGCTTCCCGTGGCGGGTGACGACGACGCGCTCCCCTCCGTAGACGACGCGGTTGATGAGGTCGGCCAGTTCAGCCCGCGCTTGCGTCACCGGGATCTCGTAGGTCATGCTCCCCATCTTACGGCCTGTACGTCCTGTACATTTTTTACAGACAGCTGGAGGTGCTCAGCCATGGACGCCCGCCATGTCCTGCCCGAGTTCACGGAGCGGACGAGCTTCGGAACCCGGACCCTCGACCCGTACTCGAAGCTCCTCGAATCCCGGATCGTCTTCCTCGGCACGCCGATCGACGAGACCTCGGCCAACGACGTCATCGCCCAGTTCCTGCACCTCGAATACGCGGCCCCGGATCAGGACATCGCGCTCTACATCAACTCCCCCGGCGGCTCGATCAGCGCCATGACCGCCATCCACGACACGATGCGGACGCTCGCCTGCGACGTGGAGACCACCTGCCTGGGGCAGGCCGTGGCCACCGCCGCCGTCCTGCTCGCCGCCGGCACCCCCGGCAAGCGGCACGTCCTCCCCGGCGCCCGGATCACCCTCCGGCAGCCGGCCATGGACGAGCCCCTCCAGGGACAGCCGAGCGACCTCGACATCCACGCCCGCGAGCTGCTCCGGCTGCGCGCCCTGACGGCCGGGATGCTCACCGAGTACACCGGGCAGAGCCGGGACCGGATCGACGCCGACCTGGACCGCCTCACCGTCCTGGACGCACCCGCGGCCGTCGCGTACGGGCTGGTGGACCACGTGATCACGAGCCGGCGCGACGCCGGCGCGGCGCGGTGAGCCGGCCGTGGTGCCCGAGCTGCCTCCGCTGCCCGCACTGACGCGGGCCGAGGGCGAGTTGATCGACGCGTACCTCGAAGTCGTCGACCTCCTGGGGAAGATCAACCCATCCAGGGGTACGCATACCTATGGGGCACTACGGGCGGCACAAGCGCTGGTGGGGCGCGCGGAGGCGCTGCGCGAGGCTCTGACGGTCATGCATATGCGGGGCGAGAGCGAGGTGCACGCGGACACCCTGGCGCGCGCCCTGCGGGTGTTGGACGGCGAGCGTCGCGCCGACCGCGTCACCGTCCCCCGCGCACGGGCGAGTTGACATTCCGGCATGTCGTGTCGAGGTCCGTACGGCCGACAAGCAGCGCAGGATCGCTCCCTCGTTCGGCGTAGTCGACGAGTCGACATATGTGCGGGGTGAGTTGCGCAACAGGTGTACGCATCTGGCGGAATGGGGCGTTCCACCGCTGGTGCGGGGCTCGTGGGCCAAACCTCCGAGGATCACGAAAGCAACCTGTCCACCCGAATGGATCAGTCGTGAGGAGCCTCACATATGGCCGTTTCAACTCGGATTTCGACCTGGGTGTAGGTCAAGATCCCTGTCGACGACAAGCCCCCGCCATCCGAGGCGGGGCGGTCCGGGCGGACGCCGAGTCCTGCCGCCGTCCCGGACGTCTGGTCGACAGGAGTGGATCGGCAGGAGTGGAGGACCCGAGCAGTACGGGACGTACGCGCTGTTTCCGCAGCGGGGCCGTCCCTTGGGGTGAAGCCGCAGCCGCGGCCGGGCATCTTCGCCAGCCCGAACCCGACAGGTCATCCTTCGCAGGCGGCTGACGAAGGGTTGCGCATGACTGCGCAGATGCACGTCCCGTCCCTGCTGTCCCGGGCCGGAGCCGTCTCGGCTCTCACCCTCGCCGCCGTCGGCGGCACGATGCTCGCACCCGGTGCGGCACCCGAGGCCCAGGCAGTGACCACCTACGCGAACAAGGCACTGAGCGTCGCCGCGTCCAAGAAGGGAGCCCCCTATCGGTACGGGAGCGCCGGACCCTCCCGGTTCGACTGCTCCGGTCTGACGCTCTACGCGTACAAGAAGGCGGGCAAGTCGCTGCCTCGCACCGCGCAGCAGCAGTACAACAAGACCCGGCACATCTCCGCGTCCAGCAGACAGAAGGGGGACCTGGTCTTCTTCCACTCCGGCGGGAGGGTCTACCACGTGGGCATCTACGCCGGCAGCGGGAAGATCTGGCACTCACCCAAGACGGGATCCTGGGTGAAGCTCGACAAGATCTGGTCGTCGAAGGTCTACTACGGCCGCGTCCGATGACGACGCCCGCCGGGCACTGACCCGGTCTCGGGCCTCGGGGGCCTGTGACCCCGCCCCGGGGGTGCGGTGGCGCCGCCGCACCCCTGCGCCGGGGAACAACCCCTAGGGGGCGTCTTGCCGACCCTGATCCGCCGGACAGGCCCTAGACGTACGAAGCGGCCGCCTGGGTCCACGGGAGCGTGATCCAGACGGTCTTGCCGCCCTCCTCGGTCGGAGTGACCGAGAGACGGCCGCCCGCCTCCGCCGCCAGGGAGCGGATGATGACCATGCCCCGGCCGTTGTCCTGCTGGACCGCCGCCGGAAGACGGCGCGGCCAGCGCGGATGGCTGTCGGTGACGCCGATGTGGAGGCGCTCCTCGCGCTCCAGGCGGACGTCGACCGTGAAGGTGGGCGACTGCCCGAAGGTGTGCAGGACGGCGTTGGTGGCCAGTTCCGAGACCATCAGGCGGATCGCGTCCGCCAGGTCGTCGGCACCGTCGAGGCCCCATCCGTCGAGGACCTCCGCGACGTACCGCCGGGCGGTGGGGACCGACGCGGGGTTGCTCGGCAGCGTGACGGATGCTTCCTGGTGGTCTGCCATGGCGACGCTGTCCCTTTCCCGCCGGGGCTTCGGCCCCGGATCGCGCTACGCGTCAGGGTCCCACCGATCGTGCCGCCCCGGCAGGCGTTCCACCAAGATATGTCCCCATCTGTCGCCCGAAGCGGTGAACTCTGCTGCCGGGGAACGTCCTTGGACCTCCCGACGGGTCGTCAGAACGCCGGGGCGGTCCGCAGGATCGTCTCCACCGCGCGCCCGATCTCCGCGTCCGTCAGATCGGCCCGGGCCGTGAGGCGCAGCCGCGAGATGCCGTCGGGGACGGACGGGGGCCGGAAACAACCGACGGCGAGGCCCTGTTCGCGGCAGTCCGCCGCCCAGCGCAGCGCCGCCTCCGGGGAGGGCGCGTGGACCGAGACGACGGCCGCGTCGGGCCGGGCGGAGGTGAGCCCGGCCTCCGTGAGCAGCCGGTGCAGCGCCCCGGCGACGGCGCGGGCCCGCTCGGCGAGGCCCGGTTCGGCCGCGATCAGGCGCAGGCTCGCGAGCGCTCCGCCCGCGGCGGCCGGGGCGAGCCCGGTGTCGAAGATGAAGGTGCGGGCCGCGTTCACCAGGTGCTCGATCACCCGGGCCGGGCCGAGGACGGCACCGCCCTGACTGCCCAGGGACTTGGAGAGGGTGAGGGTGGCGACGACGTCCTCGTCGCCCGCGAGCCCGGCCTCGTGCAGGGCGCCCCGGCCGCCGTCGCCGAGGACGCCGAAGCCGTGGGCGTCGTCGACGACCAGTCCGGCGCCGTGCGCGCGACAGGCCTCGGCGAGCCCCGGGAGCGGGGCCTTGTCGCCGTCGACGGAGAAGACGGAGTCGCTGACGACCAGGGCCCGGCGTCCCGGGTGCGCGTCCAGGGTCTTGGCGACGGCCTCGGCGTCGGTGTGGGGGACGACGGCGGTCTCGGCGCGCGCGAGGCGGCAGCCGTCCACGATCGAGGCGTGGTTGGAGGCGTCGGAGACGATCAGGGAGTCCCGGCCGCCGAGCGCGGTGAGCGCGGCGAGGTTCGCGGTGTAGCCGGAGGAGAAGACGAGGGCCGCTTCGAAGCCGCAGAACTCGGCGAGTTCGCGCTCCAGCCGGGTGTGCAGCCGGGTGGTGCCGGTGACGAGCCGCGAGCCGGTGGAGCCGGCGCCCCAGCGCCTGGCCGCCTCGGCCGCCGCCTCGGTGACCTCGGCGCGGCGGGTGAGGCCGAGGTAGTCGTTGCCCGCCAGGTCCAGGAGGTCCGACTCGGCAGCCCGGGGCCGCAGCGTCCGGACGAGACCGGCCTCGGCCCGGCGGCGCGCCTCGGCGTCGGTCCAGTCGAAGGCGGTGCGGCGCGGGTCCGCGGCCCGTGCGTCGTCGTCCCGTGGCATGCGGCGATCCTTTTGTAGGCAGCGCACAGACCCTAACCGCAGCGTGCCGAGGTCGGGATGTGGTCATCCACACACCTCGATCGGGGGCGTTTGTTCGGTTCCTCCTTGGCCCGGGGGCGGGCGGTAGGCAAGGATCTGCGGTTATGGACCTGCTGAACACGCTGGTGGAGAAGGGGCTGCGGCGCGAGCTGCCGACCCGTGAAGAAGCGCTCGCCGTGCTGGCGACCTCCGACGACGAACTGCTCGAGGTGGTGGCGGCGGCCGGCAAGGTGCGCCGTCAGTGGTTCGGGCGCCGGGTGAAGCTGAACTACCTGGTCAACCTGAAGTCCGGTCTCTGTCCCGAGGACTGCTCGTACTGCTCGCAGCGGCTCGGCTCGAAGGCGGAGATCCTCAAGTACACCTGGCTGAAGCCGGACGAGGCCTCGCAGGCCGCGGCGGCGGGTGTCGCGGGCGGTGCCAAGCGGGTCTGCCTGGTGGCGAGCGGCCGCGGCCCGACGGACCGGGACGTGGAGCGCGTCGGGAAGACGATCGAGGCGATCAAGGAGCAGAACGAGGGCGTCGAGGTGTGCGCCTGCCTCGGTCTGCTCTCGGACGGCCAGGCGGAGCGGCTGCGGGAGGCCGGCGCCGACGCGTACAACCACAACCTGAACACGTCCGAGGCGACGTACGGGGACATCACCAAGACCCACACCTACGCGGACCGCGTGGACACCGTGCAGAAGGCGCACGCCGCCGGTCTGTCGGCCTGCTCGGGTCTGATCGCGGGCATGGGCGAGAGCGACGAGGACCTGGTCGACGTCGTCTACGCGCTGCGCGAGCTGGACTCGGACTCGGTGCCGGTCAACTTCCTGATCCCGTTCGAGGGCACCCCGCTCGCCAAGGAGTGGAACCTCACCCCGCAGCGCTGCCTGCGGATCCTCGCGATGGTCCGGTTCGTCTGCCCCGACGTCGAGGTGCGGATCGCCGGCGGCCGTGAGGTGCACCTGCGGTCGATGCAGCCGCTGGCGCTGAACATCGCGAACTCGATCTTCCTCGGCGACTACCTGACCAGCGAGGGCCAGGCCGGCCAGGCCGACCTGGACATGATCGCGGACGCGGGCTTCGAGGTGGAGGGCGCAGGCACGACCACCCTGCCGAAGCACCGCGCGGACGCGCTCGCGGCGGCGGGCGCGACGGGCGGCTGCGGCTCGAAGGCCTCGGCGGGCTGCGGCTCGGAGGCCTCCGCGGACGGCGCGGGCTGCGGTGCGCACGCGGAGGAGGGCGGCGGCTGCGGTCCCTGCGGCGGTCACGCGGCGCCGGCGGCCGAGGAGGCTCGCGTGAACGAGGCCCGCACCGACCTGGTGGCCGTGCGCCGCCGGGGCGCCGGCACGGACCTCGCGCCGAATGCGTAACGACGAGCTCCTCGCCCTGGACCGGGCGCACGTCTGGCATCCGTACGGCCCCATGCCGGGCCGGGCGGAGCCGCTGGTCGTCGCGTCCGCGTCCGGTGTGCGGCTCCGGCTCGCCGAACCCGTCGAGGGACAGGCCGAGTTGGTCGACGGCATGTCCTCGTGGTGGTCGGCGGTCCACGGCTACAACCACCCCGTGCTCAACGAGGCGGTGCGCGGTCAGCTGGAGAAGATGAGCCACGTCATGTTCGGCGGGCTCACCCACGAGCCGGCCGTCCGGCTCGCCGCCCGGCTCGTGGAGATCACCCCGGAGCCGCTGCGGCACGTCTTCCTCAGCGACTCGGGCTCGGTCTCCGTCGAGGTCGCGGCCAAGATGTGCCTGCAGTACTGGCGTTCCCTGGGCCGCCCCGAGAAGCAGCGGCTCTTCACCTGGCGCGGCGGCTACCACGGGGACACCTGGCAGCCGATGTCCGTCTGCGACCCGCAGGGCGGGATGCACGAGCTGTGGTCGGGGGTGCTCCAGCGGCAGGTGTTCACGGACGCGCCGCCGGCCGCGTACGAGGAGTCGTACGCGGAGCTGCTGCGGACCCGGATCGCCGAGCACGCGCACGAACTGGCCGCGGTGGTCGTGGAGCCGGTCGTGCAGGGCGCGGGCGGCATGCGCTTCCACGACCCGGCGTACCTGCGGGTGCTGCGCGAGGCCTGCGACGCGCACGACGTGCTGCTCGTCTTCGACGAGATCGCGACCGGCTTCGGGCGGACGGGCACGCTGTTCGCCGCCGACCAGGCCGGGGTCTCCCCCGATGTGATGTGCGTGGGCAAGGCGCTGACCGGCGGTTACCTGTCGATGGCGGCGACGCTCTGCACGAGCCGCGTCGCCGACGGGATCTCGCGCGGCGAGGTCCCGGTCCTGGCGCACGGGCCGACCTTCATGGGGAACCCGCTCGCCTCGGCGGTCGCCCTCGCCTCCATCGACCTGCTGCTCTCCCAGGACTGGCAGGTCGAGGTCAAGCGGATCGAGGCGGGCCTGCGGGACGGGCTCGCCCCGGCGGCCGACCTCCCGGGCGTCCGCGAGGTGCGGGTGCTCGGCGCGATCGGCGTCGTCCAGCTCGACCACGAGGTCGACATGGCGGCGGCGACGCGCGCGGCGGTCCGTGAGGGCGTCTGGCTGCGCCCGTTCCGCGACCTGATCTACACGATGCCGCCGTACGTGACGGGCGACGAGGACGTGGCGAGGATCTGCACGGCGGTGAAGGCGGCGGCACAGGCGGGCTGACCTCTCCCGTTGTGGCGGGGCCGCCCCCCGTTGTGGGCAATCGTTCCGCAGGGCGAAGGGGGTCCCCCCTGCTCGGGCGAAGCCGAGAGCTTGGGGGAGGGTGGGCACAACGGAACGGCGCCCTTGCCGGTGCCAGAGGCTCCCGCGCCCTGACCCGCACCGAACAAGAAAGGACGCCCTATGGGCATCATCGTCATCAGCGGCACCGGCACGGAGATCGGCAAGACGATCGTCACGGCCGCCGTCGCCGCCGTCGCCACCACCGCAGGAAGGTCCGTCGCCGTCCTGAAGCCCGCCCAGACCGGCCTCGGCCCCGACGAACGGGGCGACGCCGACGAGGTCGTGCGCCTCTCGGGCGCCGCCGCCTCCGCCGAGCTGGCCCGCTTCCCGGAGCCGCTGGCCCCCGGGACGGCCGCCCGGCGGTCCGGGCTCGCCCCGGTCGGGCCCCGGGAGGTCGCCGAGGCCGCCCGGAAGCTGGCCGAGGACCACGACCTGGTGCTCGTGGAGGGCGCCGGCGGGCTCCTCGTCCGCTTCGACGAGGAGGGCGGCACGCTCGCCGACGCTGCCGCGCTGCTCGGTGCGCCCGTCCTGGTGGTGGCGCCGGCCGGTCTGGGGACGCTCAACTCGACGACCCTGACGGCCGAGGCGCTGCGGGCGCGCGGGATCGAGCAGCTCGGCGTGGTCGTCGGCAGCTGGCCGGCCGCGCCGGACCTCGCGGCGCGCTGCAACCTCGCGGACCTGCCGGAGGCCGCGGGCGCTCCGCTGCTCGGGGCCGTGCCGGAGGGTTCGGGCGCGCTCGGCCCGGCGGAGTTCCGGGCGGCCGCGGGCGGCTGGCTGGGGCCGGAGCTCGGCGGCGCGTGGGACGCGGAGGCGTTCACGGAAGCGCACGCGGCGCCGCTCTCCGTAGGCTGACCACATGCGCGCACACGTTCAGGAGATCGTCTTCGACTGCGCCGCTCCGGCGGCGCTGGTCCGCTTCTGGGCCGGGCTCCTCGGCGGTGAACCCGTCGACCGGAGCCCCGACTGGTCGTACGTGGATCCGCCGGAGTTCGTACGGATCGCCTTCCAGCGGGTGCCGGAGGGCAAGGCCGCGAAGAACCGGGTCCACCTCGACCTGGAGGTGGACGATCCGGCGCGGGCGGCCGGGGAGGCGGTGCCGCTCGGGGCGGTCGCGGTCGGCGGGCTCGTCACCGACGAGCAGGGCTCCTTCCAGGTCATGCGGGACCCGGAGGGCAACGAGTTCTGCTTCGTGACGGGCTGAGGGCGGCTCCGGTGACCCCGATGACTCCCGACCGGCCGACACCCCGGCCCCCTCGCGTCCACCATCCCCTCTTCGCCCGCTTCTACGCCCGGTTCAGCGAGTCGGCCGACACGCGGGGCGGGCTCGGCGCCCTGCGGACGGAGCTGCTCGCCGGGCTTTCCGGCCGGGTCGTCGAGATCGGGGCGGGGAACGGCCTGAACTTCGCGCACTACCCGCCCGGCGTCACCGAGGTCGTCGCCGTGGAGCCGGAGCCGCATCTGCGCCGGCTCGCCGGGGAGGCCGCGCGCCGGGCGGCCGTCCCGGTGACCGTGCTGCCGGGCACGGCCGAGGCGCTGCCGGGGCCGGACGGCTCCTTCGACGCGGCGGTGGCCTCGCTGGTGCTGTGCACCGTACGGGACGTGCCGGGGGTCCTCGCCGAGCTGCGGCGGGTCCTGCGTCCCGGCGGCGAGCTGCGGTTCTTCGAGCACGGGGCTGCGGACACGCCCGGGCTCGCACGGGTGCAGCGGGGCCTCGACCGGACGGTCTGGCCGCTGCTCTTCGGCGGCTGCCACACCTCCCGCACCCCGCTCCCGGAGATCGAGGCGGCCGGTTTCGACCTCGTCTCGTACCGCTCCTTCGACGTTCCGGAGGGCGGCCCGCGACTGCCGTCCTCCCCCTGTGTCCTGGGCACGGCCCGGCGGTAATGCCTGGCGGTGTCGCCGCCCCGCGTGATGGGATCCGGCCATGATCGGTCTGCAGATACGTCCGGCCGCTCCCGACGACGTCGAGGCCGTCCTGGCCTTCTGGAAGGAGTCGGCCGAGGGCACGTCCGTGTCGGACGACGTGAACGGGGTGACCCGGCTGGTGGAGCGCGACCCCGACGCCCTGATCCTCGCCTTCGCCGACGGCGTGATCGTCGGCTCCGTGATCGCCGGCTGGGACGGCTGGCGCGCCTCCCTCTACCGGCTCGCCGTCCTGCCCCCGTACCGCCGCCGCGGCGTCTCCACCGCGCTCCTGCGCGCGGCCGAGGAGAGGTTCCGCGCGCTCGGCGGACGGCGTGCGGACGCCATGGTCCTGGAGGCGAACGAGACGGGCCGGGCGCTGTGGACGGCCGCCGGGTACCGGCGCGAGGAGCGCTGGCGCCGCTGGGTGAAGCCGCTCGCGGCCCCGGCCACGGGGTGATCACCACCCTGCTTTGCCGATCCTTTACCATGGTGTCCTCCCGATCCGCCGACCGAAAGGTGTGAGCGTCCGCCCATGGGCGAGCCTCCCAGTAGCACTGGTCCCGACCGCCGACATCGAGCGGTCCCTCTCCCCCTGACTGATCATGGGACGGAGGTGAACCGATGACCGAAGTGCTTCTGCTCGTGGTGGCGCTCCTGCTCGCAGTCGCGTGCGGCGCGTTCGTCGCGGCCGAGTTCTCGCTGACCACGGTCGAGCGCGGCGAGCTCGCAGCCGCCGCGGAGCGCGGCGAGCGGGGCGCGGCGGGCGCGCTCAAGGCCGTCCGCTCGCTCACCTTCCAGCTCTCCGGCGCGCAGTTGGGCATCACCGTGACCAACCTCGTCGTCGGCATGCTCTCCGAGCCCTCGATCGCCAAGCTGATCCGCGGCCCCGTCGAGGCGCTCGGCCTCTCGCGCTCGGTGGCCTCCTCGGTCGCCCTCGTCCTGGGCACCGCCCTGTCGACCGTCGTCCTGATGGTCGTCGGCGAGCTGGTCCCCAAGAACTGGGCGATCTCCTCGCCGCTCGCCGTGGCGAAGGTGGTGGCCACCCCGCAGCGCGTGTTCACGGCCGCCTTCAAGCCGCTGATCAGCCACCTCAACAACAGCGCGAACCGGATCCTGCGCCGCCTCGGCATGGAGCCGACCGAGGAGCTGGCCTCCGCGCGCTCCCCGCAGGAGCTGGTGGCGCTCGCCCGGCACTCCGCGAAGGAGGGCGCCCTGGAGGCGGACACGGCCGAGCTGTTCGTCCGTACCCTCAACCTGGCGGAACTGACCGCCGAGAACGTGATGACGCCCCGCGTGCAGGTCACCGCCCTGGAGGTGCAGGCCACCGCCGAGGACGTCGCCAACGCGACCCGCGCGACCGGCCTGTCCCGCTTCCCCGTCTACCGGGGCAGCCTCGACGCGGTCGTCGGCATCGCCCACATCAAGGACGTGCTCGCGATACCGGCCGGGGAGCGGCCCCGCCGCCGGATCGGCGAGATGCTGCGCGAGCCGCTGCTCGTCCCCGAGACGCTCACCGTGGACCGGCTGCTCGACCGCCTGTCGGGCAAGCAGACGATGGCCGTCGTCATCGACGAGTACGGCGGCACGGCCGGGGTCGTCACCCTGGAGGACATCGTCGAGGAGGTCGTCGGCGAGGTGCGCGACGAGCACGACCCGCACGAGACGCCGGACCTGGCCCGGGCGGGCGAGGACGCGGACGGGCGCGAGCTGTGGTCCGCCGACGGCGCCGCCCGTACGGACCAGCTGGCCGCGATCGGCCTGCGCGTGCCGGACGGCCCGTACGAGACGCTCGCGGGCGTCCTCGCGACGGAGCTGGGCCGCATCCCCGCCTCCGGCGACCGGGTGGAGCTGGCCGGCTGGCGCCTCGACGTCGTCGACGCCTCGGGCCGGCGCGCCGCGCGCGTGCTGCTGCACGCCCCCGCGGACACCGCCTCGCACGACACGGACGAGTCCGGGGAGGCCGGCCGATGATCGCGATCCAGCTGCTGATCGGTCTGCTCACGCTGGTCGTCAACGCCTTCTTCGTCGGCGCCGAGTTCGCCCTGATCTCGGTCCGCCGCAGCCAGATCGAGCCCCTGGCCGACTCCGGGAACCGGCGGGCGCGCAGCGTCGTCTGGGGCCTGGAGCACGTCTCCGCGATGCTCGCGGCGGCGCAGCTCGGCATCACCCTGTGCACCCTGGTCCTCGGCATCGTCGCCGAGCCGGCCATCGAGCACCTGCTGGAACCGGTCTTCGACGCGGTCGGCGTGCCGCACGGCGTGGCCGCCACGATCTCGTTCGCGATCGCGCTGGGTCTGGCGACGTATCTGCACATGCTGCTGGGCGAGATGGTGCCGAAGAACATCGCGCTCGCCGAGCCGACGCGCACCGCGCTGCTCCTCGGGCCGCCCCTGGTGACGCTCGCGCGGGCGCTGAAGCCGGTGATCTTCGCGATCAACGCCTTCGCCAACGCGCTGCTGAAGCTGCTGCGGGTGGACGCCAAGGACGAGGTCTCCGCGACCTTCTCGGACGACGAGCTGGCCCGGATGGTCACCGACGCGGGCGACGCGGGCCTCCTGGACGACCGGGCCGCCGAGCGGCTGCACGACGCCCTGGAGCTGGGCCGGCGTCCCGTGCGGGACGTCGTCATGCCGGCGGAGAAGGTGGTGTACGCGCAGGTCGGCACCACTCCGGAGGAGCTGGAGACGCTGGCGGCGCGGACCGGGTACTCCCGCTTCCCGGTCGTCGACTCCGAGCGCCGCATCCTGGGCTATCTGCACGTCAAGGACGCCCTGGACGCCACCCCGCGCGATCTGCCGTTCCCGGTGACGGCGCTGCGGCCGATCGCCCGCGTCCGGGCGGCGACGCCGCTGGACGACGTCCTCACCGCGATGCGCCGCAGCCGGACGCACCTGGCGGCCGTGCTCGACGAGGACGGCAAGCCGGCCGGTCTCGTGACGATGGAGGACGTGCTGCGCGAGCTGGTGGGACGCCCGGCGGCGTCGTGACTCACGCCCGAGGGCCCCGGGATTCGCTTCCCGGGGCCCTCGGGCGTGTCAGAACGCGGTGGCGGCGAGCCAGTCGTCGAGCAGGCCCCGGTCGCCGGTACGGGTGAAGCGCGGGTCGTCGGCGGGGTACCGGCGGTGGAGGAGGAGCAGCAGCTCCCCGGTGTCCGCAGCGACGGAGGCGGTCGGCTCCGCGGCGCCGCTCTCCCGGCCCGCTCGGTCCTCCCGGCTCCAGGCGAAGCCGCCCCCGCCGAGGACGAGGGTCCGGACGGCGCCGGTGTCGCGGGCGTCGAGGCGGAGGACGGCGCCGTCGCGGTCGAGGTGGGCGAGCGGTTCGGCGATCCAGGGGATGTACGGGGCGTCGGCGAGGAAGTGGTCGAGCGCGACGGCGGCGACGCGGGGGGCGATCGGCTCCGCGGCGCCGTGGAGGGCGAACTCGGCGTCGGCGAGGTGGACGACCGCCTCGGAGAGCAGTCGGTGCGGGTAGTACCGGGCGTGCGGGTCCGCTCCCGGCGACCAGACCGGGAGGTCCGGGGCGGCGGTGCGCAGCGTCGTGAGCACGGTGTCGGCGCCCTCGGTCAGCCAGTCGGCGTACGCGGCCGGGTCCGACGGCGGGTCGAGCGGGAGGTCCTGCACCCGGACGCGGACGGTGGCCCGGGTGCGTACCAGGTGATCGGTCCAGCGGTGGACCGCACCGAGGTGCCGGGTCAGGTCCGCGAGGGTCCAGCCGGGACACGCGGGCACCGGGGTGGCGGGATCGGCCTCCCGCACGAGGGCGGCGAAGCGCAGCACCCGCTCGGCGACGGCGTCGCAGACACCGGCCGTCTCGTCGGCCGACGAGACGGCACCGGGGGGCGTGGGCGAGGTCGGCGAGGGGATGTCGACGGTCGTCGTGGACGGGAGCCGCGAGGCGGTCAGGGACGGTGAGGCGGTCGCGGGCGGCCAGGCGGCTGCGGTCGGCGCGGCCATCGCGGTCGGCGCGGTCGGCCGGGGGCTCTCGGAGACGCCGAGGTGCTCCGGGAGACGGAGCAGCGCATCGCGCCGGGGCCCCTCCGGGCGGCGCAGCGCGGTCTCGCGGAACAGCCCGTCGAGGGCGCGGCGGTCGGCGGGGCCGAGTCCGTTCAGGGGGGCCGCGGTGCCCTCCAGCCACTTCACGGCCGTGTCGGGGTCGAGGACCTCGTCGTCGGAGGTCCCGACCGCCGTCACCAGCTCGGCCAGGGACTCGGCCAGGGCGCTCAGCAGCGCGTCGCTCATCGGATTTCCCCTCCCGGGTTCTCCACGGCATCCCGCGCATACCGCGCGGTATGATCACTCCGCCATGGAGATCAATGCCACGTACAACAGTCTCGTCGCCGTCGGGGACAGCTTCACCGAGGGTATGTCGGACCTGAACCCCGACGGCTCCTACCGGGGCTGGGCCGACGTCCTCGCGGGCCGTCTCGCCACCCGCTCCCCCGGCTTCCGCTACGCGAACCTCGCCGTGCGCGGCAAGCTCATCGGCCAGATCGTCGACGAGCAAGTCGACCTGGCCGCAAGCATGAAGGCCGATGTGGTGACCCTGGTCGGCGGGCTCAACGACACCCTGCGCCCCAAGGTCGACATGGTCCGGGTGCGGGACCTGCTCACCGAGGCAGTGGAACGCCTCACACCCTCCTGCGGGCAGCTGGTCCTCATGCGCAGCCCCGGCCGCAACGGCCCGGTCATGGAGCGCTTCCGGCCCCGGATGGAGGAGCTGTTCGCCCACATCGACGCGCTCGCCGCCGCGCACGGCGCCCTGGTCGTCGACCTGTACGGCGCCCCGTCGCTCGGCGACCCCCGGCTGTGGGACGTGGACCGGCTCCACCTGACGGCCGACGGGCACCGGCGGGTCGCCGAGGCCGTGTGGCAGGCGCTCGGCCTGGCGCCCGAGGAGGACTGGCGCACGCCGCTGCCCCCGGCCGTACGGCCCGGCTGGGCGAGCCGCCGGGTCGCGGACGCCCGCTTCGCCAGGGAGCACCTCGGCCCCTGGATCGGACGGCGCCTGACCGGCCGCTCCTCGGGGGACGGCCGCCCGCCCAAGCGTCCCGAGCTGCTGCCGTACGAGCCCCCGGCCGGCGCGTAGCGGGGCGCCCACGCGCGCGCGTGACCTGGGTCTCGTAGCAAGCTCCACACCGGACCGTGGCGCTGGCCTGCAGAAACCACCAGTAAACTCTGTCCACGTGACTGCTGTGACTGCGAAGCCCCGCATCCCCAACGTTCTGGCCGGCCGCTACGCCTCCGCGGAGCTCGCCGTCCTCTGGTCCCCCGAGCAGAAGGTGAAGCTGGAGCGTCAGCTGTGGCTCGCCGTGCTGCGTGCGCAGAAGGACCTCGGGATCGAGGTTCCGGACGCCGCCCTCGCCGACTACGAGCGCGTCCTCGACCAGGTCGACCTCGGCTCCATCGCCGAGCGCGAGAAGGTCACCCGGCACGACGTGAAGGCCCGGATCGAGGAGTTCAACGCCCTCGCCGGCCACGAGCACGTCCACAAGGGCATGACCTCGCGCGACCTCACCGAGAACGTCGAGCAGCTGCAGGTCCGGCTCTCCCTGGAGCTGATGCGGGACCGCACGGTCGCCGTCCTCGCCCGGCTCGGCAAGCTCTCCGCCGAGTACGCGGAGCTGGTCATGGCCGGCCGCTCGCACAACGTCGCCGCGCAGGCGACCACCCTCGGCAAGCGTTTCGCGACGGCGGCGGACGAGCTGCTCGTGGCGTACGCCCGCCTGGAGGAGCTGCTCGGCCGCTACCCGCTGCGCGGCATCAAGGGCCCGGTCGGCACCGCGCAGGACATGCTGGACCTGCTCGGCGGCGACGCCGGCAAGCTGGCGGAGCTGGAGCAGCGGATCGCCGGTCACCTCGGCTTCGCGCACGCCTTCACCTCGGTCGGCCAGGTCTACCCGCGCTCGCTCGACTACGACGTGGTCACCTCGCTGGTGCAGCTGGCCGCCGCCCCGTCCTCGATCGCCAAGACGATCCGCCTGATGGCGGGCCACGAGCTGGTCACCGAGGGCTTCAAGCCCGGCCAGGTCGGCTCCTCGGCGATGCCGCACAAGATGAACACCCGCTCCTGCGAGCGCGTCAACGGCCTCATGGTCATCCTGCGCGGCTACGCCTCGATGACCGGTGAGCTGGCGGGCGACCAGTGGAACGAGGGCGACGTGTCCTGCTCCGTGGTCCGCCGGGTCGCGCTGCCGGACGCCTTCTTCGCGCTCGACGGCCTCCTGGAGACCTTCCTCACCGTGCTCGACGAGTTCGGCGCCTTCCCGGCCGTCGTCGCCCGCGAGCTCGACCGCTACCTGCCCTTCCTGGCGACCACCAAGGTCCTCATGGGCGCCGTCCGCGCCGGCGTGGGCCGCGAGGTCGCCCACGAGGCCATCAAGGAGAACGCCGTCGCCTCCGCCCTCGCCATGCGCGAGCAGGGCGCCGAGCGCAACGAGCTCCTCGACAAGCTGGCCGCCGACGAGCGGATCCCGCTGGACCGGGCGCAGCTCGACGAGCTGATGGCGGACAAGCTGTCCTTCACGGGCGCCGCCGCCGACCAGGTCGCTTCCGTGGTCTCCCGCATCGAGGAGATCCTCAAGCAGCACCCGGAGGCCGCCGCCTACACCCCCGGGGCGATCCTCTGACCCGGACCCCCCGGTTCACCCAGCAGGAGCTGGAGGCCGCTCGCGACCGCGTCGTTCCCGACGTGGTCGCGAGCGGCCTTTCCGTCCTCTTCTGCGGGATCAATCCGGGGCTGATGACGGCGGCGACGGGCCACCACTTCGCCCGCCCGGGCAACCGCTTCTGGCCGGTGCTGCATCTGTCCGGGTTCACGCCGAGGCGGCTGCGGCCGGACGAGCAGGAGGAACTCCTGACGTACGGGCTCGGCATCACGAACGTGGTGGCGCGGGCGACCGCGCGGGCCGACGAGCTGAGCCGTGAGGAGTACCGCGAGGGCGGACGGCTGCTCGTGGAGAAGGTGGAGCGCCTCGAACCGCGCTGGCTCGCGGTCGTCGGCGTCACCGCGTACCGCACGGCCTTCGAGGAGCCGAAGGCAGTGATCGGACCGCAGGACCGCGTGATCGGCTCCACCCGTGTCTGGGCGCTGCCCAACCCGAGCGGTCTCAACGCCCACTGGACGACGGCGACGATGGCCGAGGAGTTCGCCCGGCTCCGGGCGGCGGCAGAGGCCTAGGTGACGACGGCGAGGAGCTGGAACGGCAGCTCCTTGTCCCACTGGGAGACGCCGAGGCCCGTCCATCGTCCGTCGGTCCGCCACAGCCACAGGTTCGGGGTGTGGCAGCTGAGGGTGGACCACGGCTCCGGCATCTCCTCGCCGTCCATGCTCCGCTCCAGTACGGACCACAGGCTCAGCTCCTCCGGCGGGCCCCAGCGGGGGGTGAGCAGGGCGGCCAGAGCGTCCCGCTCCGCCTCGTACTGCTCCTCGACCAGCACTCTGCGGGTGCCGTCGTCCTCCCAGAACTCCTCGCTGGTCGCGAGCTCCCCGACGTGGAAGCCCGGACCGCTGTCGACGGGTCCGGATCGCTCCGGTCGCGCCGGGAAGGGGCGGGCGCGGAGTGAGTCGATGGTCGCCAGATGCCGTGCCGTGGTCATGGGGACAGTAAAGCCGCCGCCACCGACAGTTGGCGTCCCGTCAGGTGGGGAGCGAGCCGTCCCGGTCCGCCGCGGGGGCGGCACTCGCCGCGACCGGGCCCATTGAGTACCATCCGCCGAAGAGGTGCACGAGCTGGGAGGACACACTGTGGGGCGGCTGACCGGCGGGGATCCGTCTCTGCTGCGGCGGATCAACTCCGCGGTGGTACTCCATGCGCTGCGCGGCGCCGACGCGCCCACGCTCACGGACCTGACCCGGATCACGGGCCTGTCGCGGCCCACGGTCGAGGGGGTCGTCGAGGGCCTCATGGAGGGCGGTCTCGTCGTCGAGTCGGCGCCCGAGGAGGGCGAGGCCCGGCGGCAGGGACGCCCGGCGCGGAGGTTCCGCTTCCGCGCGGAGGCCGGTCATCTGCTCGGCATCGAGATCGGCCCGCACCGTGTGGCCGCCCTGCTCTCCGGTCTGGACGGACGCATCATCGGCGCCGGGTCCCGCGAGGTGTCGGAGACGGCGTCCGAGGACGAGCGCCTGGACCGGGTGCGTACGGTCGTGGCCGACGTGCTGCGCAGGGCCGGGGTCGCCCGGTCCAACCTGCGGGCCGTCGGCGTCGGCACGCCCGGCATCGTGGAGGCCGACGGCACCGTACGCCTCGGCACGGCACTGCCCGGCTGGACGGGCCTCGCGCTCGGCGAGCGGCTGCGGCGCTCCTTCCGCTGCCCGGTGATCGTGGAGAACGACGCCAACGCGGCGGCCGTCGCCGAGCACTGGAAGGGTGCCGCGACCGACTCCGACGACATCGTCTTCGTCCTCGCCGGTCTCAGCCCCGGCGCCGGCTCGCTGATCGGCGGCCGGCTGCACCGGGGATTCGGCGGGGCGGCCGGGGAGATCGGCGCCCTGCACCTGCTCGGCCGGGACGTGACCCCGGAGCGTCTCCTCTCGACCACGGACGAGCCGCTGCACCCGCTGGACGAGCAGGCGGTCGCCGAGGTCTTCGCCCTGGCCCGCAAGGGCGACCCGCGCGCGGAGGCGGCGGTGGACCGCTTCATCCAGCGGCTCGTGCACGACGTGGCGGCCCTGGTCCTCGCCATCGATCCCGAGCTGGTGGTCGTCGGCGGCTGGGCGGCCGGCCTCGACGGGGTGCTCCAGCCGCTCCGCGAGGAACTGGCGCGGTTCTGCCTGCGGCCGCCCCGGGTGGTGCTGTCCCTGCTCGGCGAGGCCGCGGTCGGCACGGGCGCCCTGCGGCTCGCCCTCGACCACGTCGAGGAGCAGCTCTTCGCCGTCGAGGGCACGGTGACGGCCCGCCGCTAGGGCCCCCTGGCGACGGGCCGGTGTTCGAGGGTGTGGGGAGTCCTACGAGGCCATGACCAGGTCGGCCGAGTCGCCGAAGGTGAGGCGGCAGGTGTCGGCGCGGTAGGTGGCCACCGAGACGGCGGCCGGGCGCCCGGCGGAGAGGTAGCGGGTCGTCACGACGAGGACGGGTGCGCCCGGCAGCCGGTCGAGCTCCTTGGCGTCGTCGGCGCGGGCGGAGCCGAGCTCCACGGCGCGGTCCTGGCCGTCGAGGGCGAGGTGCTGGAGTTCGCGGAGCACGGCGCGGGCGCGGGCGGGACCCGCGGGCGCGTCGATGGCGCTGAGGCCCGGGACGGAGCCGGCCGGCACGTAGAGCAGCTCGGCCGCGACCGGCTGGCCCTGGCTGATGCGGAGGCGGCGGACGATGTGCACCTGCTCGTCGGCGGCGGTCTCCAGGACGCGCGCGACGGCGGCGGGGGCCACGTCGGCGGCGGAGTCCTGGGGCTGCCAGACGTCGTCGCCGACGCCGGGCCAGGTGTGCTGGGTGGTGGAGACGTCGACGCCGACGCGCGGCGGGGCGACGGTGGTGCCGACGCCGCGGCGGCGCTGCAGGCGTCCTTCCAGCTCCAGCTGCTCCAGGGCCTGACGGAGCGTGGCGCGGGCGACGCCGAAGCGTGCCGCGAGTTCGCGCTCGTTGGGGAGGATCTCCCCGACCGCGAAGTCCGAGTCGAGCGCTTCGCCGATCACTGTCTTGAGGTGCTGGTACTTCGGCTCCGGTACCGATGTCAGCTGCGTGGTCCCCACCCTGATCCTCCGCAATTCGCCGTGTCCCGCGGCGTTTTTCCGCGCCCTTGTTTATTAAAGGTTCCTGCACTAACCCTGCGACCATAAGGTGAGCCTCCCCCTTGGTCAAGACCAATCCTCTGTCGAACGTCCCTGAATGTGACCCTCTGACCCGGATCGTTCACAGGACGTTCGCGCCCTTGTGAGCCCCGCGCAGCAAAAGGCCCCGCCTCCCGGGAGGGGAGGCGGGGCGGGTTCCGGCCGACTGGCGTGATCTCCGTCAGTCGTCGGCGAGGTCGGCGAGGCCCCGGAGCTTGTCGGGGTTGCGGATGATGTGGACGCACTGGACCAGCCCGTCGCGCGCCTCGATCTGGAAGACGGTCTCGGGCTCTCCGTCGGCGAGGACGAGCACGGCCGGGGCGCCGTTGAGCTCCAGGAAGCGCACCTCGTACCCCTCCCACGAGTCCCGGGCGACGGCGACGAGGAAGCGGCCGACCTTGTCGGCGCTCTCGATGATCCGCAGCGGCGCCTTGGACTTGCCGCCGCTGTCGCCGACGAGCCGGACGTCGGGGGCGAGGAGCGCGAGGAGCTCGCCGAGGTCGCCGCCGGCCGCGGCGGAGAGGAAGCGCTCGGTGAGGTCGCGGCGCTCGGCCGGGTCGACGTCGTAGCGCGGCCTGCCCTCGTCGACGTGGCGCCGGGCGCGCCCGGCGAGCTGGCGCACGGCCGCCTCGGAGCGGTCGAGGGCGGTGGCGATCTCCCCGTACGGGAAGCCGAAGGCCTCGCGGAGCACGAAGACGGCCCGCTCCAGCGGGGAGAGGGATTCGAGCACCACGAGGACCGCGAGCGAGACGGAGTCGGCGAGCAGGGCGCGCTCGGCGCTGTCGGGGGTGGCGGGGCCGAAGTCGGTGACGAGGGGTTCGGGGAGCCAGGGGCCGACGTAGGACTCTCGGCGCGCCTGTGCCTGGCGGAGCCGGTCGATGGCGAGCCGTGTGGTGATCCGTACGAGGAAGGCGCGCGGCTCGCGGACGGCGGCCCGGTCCGCGGCGGTCCAGCGCAGCCAGGCCTCCTGGACGACGTCCTCGGCGTCGGCGGTGCGGCCGAGCATCCGGTAGGCGACGCCGAGGAGCATCGGGCGGTGCTCCTCGAAGAGTTCGGTCAGGGTGTCGGTGTCGGTGGGCACGCTTCCATCCCAGCCCACTCCACCGGTCCTGTCCAGTTTCCGGCTCCCGTCTTGAACTCCTGGCTACTGAGCGGTAATTCTTGCTGACGGGGCGTCTAAAAGGTGGCGCCCGACGGTGTTCACGAGGAAGCTTCGCGAGGAAGCTCCACGAGGAAGCGAGGGGCCCGCATGCCCGCACGGATCGCGTTCACGATCGAGACCCCGGCGGGTCCCCGCGACCTCTCCATGACGTACGAGCGGCGGGGTGCGGGCGAGGCCCTGCTGCTGCTCCACGGCATCGGGCACCACTGGCAGGCCTGGGGACCCGTCCTCGACGTCCTCGCCGTCGAACGCGAGGTGATCGCCGTCGACCTGCCCGGTTTCGGGGCCTCCGACGGGCTGCCGGAGGACGTCCCGTACGACCTGTCCACCGTCGTCCCCGTACTCGGCGCCTTCTGCGAGGCCGTCGGCTTCGAGCGGCCCCACGTGGCGGGGAACTCGCTGGGCGGGCTGCTCGCCCTGGAGCTCGGCCGGGAGAAGCTGGTGCGCTCGGTCACCGCCCTCTCCCCCGCCGGCTTCTGGTCGGAGGCCGAGCGGCGGTACGCCTTCGGGACGTTGCGGGCCATGCGCGGCGCCGCCCTGTCGCTGCCCGTGCCGGTGATCGAGCGCCTCTCGCGCACGGCCGCCGGGCGCACCGCGCTCACCAGCACGATCTACGCCCGGCCCGGCCGCCGGTCACCCGAGGCCGTGGTCGCCGAGACGCTCGCGCTGCGGCAGGCCACCGGCTTCCACCAGACCCTGGCGGCGGGCCGGGCCGCCCTCTTCCGCGACGACGTCCCGGCGGTCCCCGTCACCGTCGCCTGGGGCACCCGCGACCGGCTGCTGCTGCGCCGCCAGGGCATCCGCGCCAAGCACGCCCTGCCCGCCGCGCGCCTGGTCCGGCTGCCCGGCTGCGGCCATGTGCCGATGAACGACGACCCCGCTCTGGTCGCGCGCGTGATCCTGGACGGCAGCCGCTGAGACCGGGCGGGACGACCGGGTGAACAGCCCCGTGCCCAGGGCGGCTCCGGCACCGACGAGGAGGCTGCCGACCGCCTGGGGGAGGCCGAAGGCGGCGCCTCCCACCAGGGCGGCGCTCAGCGCCGCGGCGATCGGGATGGCCCCGGTGTAGAGAGTGGCCCTCTCCATACCGACGCGCTGGACACCCATGTAGAAGAGGACGAACCCGACGACCGTGGCCAGGGCCGCTTGCCAGACCAGGGCCCCCGTCTCCACGGCCGTCGGCATCCGCACGAACCCGGCGCCGTCCACGACCAGGCCGACGAGCGCCGCCTCGGCCGCACCGATCCCGCACACGGCGGCGGTCAGCAGCTTCGGTCCGAGCACCCGCAGCACCGGGACGGCCAGCAGGGTGAACCCCACCTCACCCGCGAGCGCCGCCACCGACCAGCCGATCCCGGCCAGGTCCGTCCGGCCCCAGCCCTGCACGGTGAAGGCGCCGGCGGCGACGAGCAGCGCCCCGTACAGCACGGCGGGGGCGGGCCTGCGGCCCTCGGTGAGGGGGACCAGGACGGCGACGACGACCGGGGCGCAGCCGACGAGGACGCCGGGGACGGCGGGCTCCGCGGTCCGTTCGGCGGCCAGGATCGCGAGGTTGAAGCCGACCATGCCGACGGCCGCGAGGGCGGCGAGCCGCACCCAGTGACGGGCGGTCAGGAGTCGCAGCGGAGCGAGCCCGCCACGACCGAGCAGCGGGAGGAGGAGCAGGCAGGCGGCACCGTAGCGGAGGGCCTGCCCGCCCGCGTACGGATAGGCGCCGAGCAGGCTGTTGGCGGTGAAGGAGGCACCGACGAGGGCGTAGGCGAGGGTCACCAGGAGGACCCCGCGCAGGGCGTTCGCGTTCATGCCTCCGACGCTAGGGAGCCGCGCGGCCCGGGTTGAGGTCCACTTCCGTCACGTCATCGGGGACCACTTTCGACGCGTCCGGCGGGGCCGGTCCGGGAGCGGAAGGTGCGGCGGTAGGTGTCCGGGGGCACGCCGACGGTGCGGTTGAAGTGGCGGCGGAGCGTGGCGGCGGTGCCCATGCCGGTAGCCTCCGCGATGGCGTCGACGCTGTCATCGGTGGCTTCGAGGAGCTCCTGGGCGCGGCGGATCCGCTGGGTGAGCAGCCATTGCAGCGGGGTGGTGCCGGTCGCGGCCCGGAAGTGGCGGCCCAGGTGGCGCGAGCTCATGCGCGCCCGGCGCGCCAGGTCCTCCACGGTCAGCGGTTCGCCGAGCCGTTCGACCGCCCAGGGCAGCAGCTCGGTGAGCGGGTGGTCCTGGCGGGTGGGCACGGGTGCGGTGACGAACTGGGCCTGTCCGCCGTCCCGGTGCGGGGGCACGACCAGGCGGCGGGCGACCGTGTTGGCGATCGCCGAGCCGTGGTCGAGGCGGACGAGGTGCAGGCAGAGGTCCATCGCGGCGGCCTTGCCGGCGGAGGTGAGCACCGTGCCCTCGTCGACGTAGAGCACGTCCGGGTCGACCTCCACGCGCGGGTACCGTCCGGCCAGGGTCTCGGTGTGCGCCCAGTGCGTGGTGGCGCGCCGTCCGTCGAGGAGGCCGGCGGCGGCGAGGACGAAGGCGCCCGTGCACAGGGAGGCCACGCGCGCGCCCGCTTCGTGGGCCGCGCGTACCGCGTCGACCAGGTCGGCGGGCGGTTCCCGGTCGACGTCGGCCCAGCCGGGGACGATCACCGTGTCCGCGTACGGGAGCCGGTCGAGCCCGCCGTCGGGTTCCAGGCGGAACCGCTCGACCGAGGCGGGGCCCGGCCCGCAGACGGTCACGTCGTACCAGGGGACGGAGACGGCGTCCGGGGCGGAGCCGAACACCTCGTGGGCGAGGGAGAGTTCGAAGTGCAGCATGCCGTCGGTGACGGCGAGCGCGAGCGTACCCATGTCCGTAATTGTACGAGGCATGGCGTTCCGGACACTCGCGGTCGACCGTACCGGCCACCAGGATGGCGGTAGTTGAACATTCGATAACTGGGAACGGCGGGAGAAGTCATGGAATCGGGTCGGACGGTCGCGGTCTTCGGCGCCTACGGTCACACCGGGCGCTTCGTGGTGGCGGAACTGCTGGAGCGGGGCTTCGTCCCGGTGCTCTCCGGTCGTGACGCCGACAGGCTGCGGACGCTCGCCGCGTCCCACGACGGGCTCGACGCCCGCCCGGCGTCGGTCGACGACCCCGCCTCGCTCGACCGCGCGCTGGCCGGCGCGGCGGCCGTCGTCAACTGCGCCGGGCCGTTCGCCGTGACCGGCGCCCCGGTGATCGAGGCCGCGCTGCGCGCCGGGATCCCGTACGTGGACGTGGCGGCCGAGATCGAGGCCAACGCCGACACCTTCGCGCGCTTCGCCGACCGGGCCCGCGCCGCGGGAACGGCGGTCGTCCCCGCGATGGCCTTCTACGGCGGCCTCGGCGACCTGCTGGCCACCACGGCCATGGGCGACTGGACGACGGCCGACGAGGTGCACGTCGCGTACGGACTGAGCAGCTGGCACCCCACGGCGGGAACCCTCGCGGCGGGCAGGGTCTCCCGCGAACGGCGCGGCGGCCGGCACGTCCGCCACACCGGAGGCCGGCTGGAGTACCACGACGAAGCGCTCCCCGTCCTGGAGTGGCCCTTCCCCGCCCCCATGGGCACCCGGCCCGTCATCGGCGGGTTCACCATGGCCGACGTCGTGACCGTCCCCAGCCACCTGGCGGTGCCCGAGGTGCGCACGTACATGGCGGTCGACGCGGCCCGGGACCTGTCGGCGCCGGACGCGTCCGCACCGGCCGCCGTCGACGAGCGCGGCCGGTCCGCGCAGACCTTCCTTGTGGACGTCCTCGTCCGCTCCGGGGGCGCGGAGCGCCGAGCCGTCGCCACCGGCCGGGACATCTACGCCGTCAGCGCGCCGCTCGCGGTGGAGGCCGTCCACCGGATCCTCACCGGCCGGACCCGGACGACCGGCGTCGCCTCGGCCGGCGAGATGTTCGACGCGCCCGAGTTCCTGCGCGCGCTGTCCGCACACCTCTCCCTGGACGTGCGGCGGTGACGGTCGGCCCGGGGAGGCGGAGCTGCCCCTGTTCGGCGACGCGCACCTCCCACCGGGTGAAGAGCGGCGCCGCCAAGGCGGCCGGACCGGGCAGGACGGCCACCAGGAGCACGGGCCCCGGAACGGACGGACACCACACCGCCGATGCACCCGATCGACGTGGAGACAGCATCATGGGACCCGACCGCGAAAGGTCGTGAACTCCCGGGCAGGGACGGCGAGAAGGGCCAAGTGACATGAGAAGCCAGGGCCAGGCGGCCTGGGAGCTGCTTCTGCCGGCCGTCGGCGCTCCGGCGCGGCGGCGGGGACGGGCACTGCAGGAGGCGCTGCGGGAAGCGGTGCGTTCGGGCCGGCTCTCGGCGGGGACACGACTGCCGTCGACCCGCGCGCTCGCGGCCGACCTCGGCGTCTCCCGGGGCCTCGTCACCGAGGCGTACGAACAACTGACGGCCGAGGGATACCTGCGGAGCGACCGGGGTGCGGGGACCTGGGTGGGCGGCGCGGCCCGAGCGGCCGTGCCCGGTGCCCGTGACCTGGCCGCCGGAGTGCCCGGGGTCCGGGTGGACTTCCGCCCGGGGACCCCCGACCTGTCGCTGTTCCCCAGGAGCGCGTGGGCGGCGGCGCAGCGGTCCGTGCTCACGCGGCTCCCCCACCCGGCACTCGGCTACCCGGATCCCCGCGGCCTCCCCGAGCTGCGCGAGGCACTGGCCGCGCTGCTCGCGCGGCGGCGGGGCGTGGTGGCCGACCCGGAGCGGCTCGTGGTCTGTTCGGGCGTGGCGCAGGCGACGACGCTCCTCGGCTTCGTCCTGCACGCGCGTGGACTGCGCCGGGTCGGGATCGAGGATCCCGGCAGCCCGGAGCACGGGCGCCTGTTCGCCTCGACCGGCCTGGAGACGGTGTGGCTGCCGCTGGACGAGGAGGGGCTGCGTCCGGGGCCGCTCGCCGACTCCGGGGTGCGGGCGGTCGTCGTGACGCCCTCGCACCAGTTCCCGTCCGGCATCAGCTGGTCGGCGCAGCGCAGGGCCGCGCTCCTCGACTGGGCGCGCGCCGTGGACGGATACGTCCTGGAGGACGACTACGACGGCGACTTCCGCTACGACCGCGCCCCCGTCGGCGCGCTCCAGGGACTCGACCCCGAGCGGGTCGCCTACACGGGCTCGGTCAGCAAGTCGCTGGCCCCGGGGCTGCGGCTCGGCTGGATGCTCGTCCCGGAGGCACTGCTCGACGAGATCGTCGAACGCAAGCGGACGATGGACCTCGGCAATCCCGTACTCGACCAGGCCGTCCTCGCGGAGTTCGTGACGCGCGGTGGGTACGACCGTCAGCTGCGCCGCTGCCAACGCGCCTACCGGGAGCGGCGGGACGCGCTGCTCGCCGCCCTCTCCGAACACCTTCCGGGCACCCGGGTGAGCGGCATCGCGGCCGGACTCCACGTCATCGCACGCGTACCGGCCCGCTTCGGGCCCCCGGAGCGGTTCCTCGCCCGGGCGGCGGAGGCGGGGGTGGCGCTGAGGACTCTGGAGGAGCATGGCACCGCCCGGCCGGCCGACGAGGACGTACGGCTCGTCCTCGGGTACGCGCACCTGGCCCCTTCGGCCATCGGCACCGGGATCAGGTTGGTGGCGGAGGGGTGCGGGAGGGGGTGAGGCGGGGGCTTGGGATCCGGGATCCAATGTCTCGGATCCGGGATCCAATGTCTCGGATCCAATGCTCTGGATCCAATGTTCTGGATCCAATGTTCTGGATCCAATGTTCTGGATCCAATGTTCTGGATCCAGGATCCAATGTCCTGGATCCGGGATCCAAGCTCCACAGCCGCCAAGAGGGCGACTGTTCACACGGGGTTCGTGTGGCCGCCGCACCCGGCCGTTAGGCATGGGGCGGCGCGCCCGGTCCGGCAGGTACGGACACGGCGCGCGCCGTCCGCGCCCGGAACGACCGACCCCGGAGGCTCTTTCATGTCCCTTTCTCTGCCCGGCTCTTTCCCCTCCCCCGCTCGCCGCAGCCTCCTGCGCGGCTCGCTGGCCGCCTCGGCGGTGCTGGCCCTCGGCGGCACCGGTCTCGCCGCCCCCGCGTTCGCGCTCTCGGGCCGGCCCCGGGCCGAGTGGGGTGTGCAGGCGGGTGACGTCACGGCCTCCTCCGGTCTGGTGTGGGTGCGTTCGGACCGGCCGGCGCGGATGCTCGTGGAGACGTCGGCGACCGAGTCCTTCCGGCACGTGCGCCGCCACTTCGGGCCGCTGATCGGCGCGGGCACGGACTTCACCGGCACGACCGCGCTGCGCGGCCTGCCGGCGGGTGAGCAGATCCACTACCGGGTCACCCTCGTCGACCCGGACGATCCGCGCCGGGCGGGCGAGCCCGTCCTCGGCACCTTCCGCACGGCCCCGGGCCGGCGCCGCGACGGGGTCCGCTTCCTGTGGTCCGGGGACATCGCGGGGCAGGGCTGGGGCATCAACCCGGACATCGGGGGCTTCCGGGCGTACGAGGAGATGCGCCGGCTCGACCCGGACTTCTTCCTGTGCAGCGGCGACACGATCTACGCCGACGGGGTCATCCAGCCGAGCGTGACCCTGCCGGACGGACGGATCTGGCGGAACGTCACGACGCCGGAGAAGTCGAAGGTCGCCGAGACCCTCGACGAGTACCGGGGCAACTTCCGCTACAACCTCCTCGACCACAACGTCCGGGCCTTCAACGCGCAGGTGCCGTCGGTGGTGCAGTGGGACGACCACGAGGTGCGGAACAACTGGTACCCGGGACAGATCCTGGACGACCCCCGCTACACGGAGAAGGACGTGGACGTCCTCGCGGCCCGTGCCTCGCGGGCGTTCGGCGAGTACTTCCCGGTCTCCACGCTCCACGCGCGCGGGGAGGGGCGCGAGCGGCGGATGCACCGGGTGGTGCGGTACGGGCCGCTGCTCGACGTGTTCGTGCTCGACATGCGCTCGTACCGGAACGCCAACTCGCCCGGTCGGCAGGCCGACGACACCACCGGCATCCTCGGCGCCGAGCAGCTGGCGTGGCTCAAGCGGGAGCTGGCCGCGTCCCGGGCGGTGTGGAAGGTGCTCGCGGCGGACATGCCGATCGGTCTGGTCGTCCCGGACGGCGCGGCGAACTTCGAGGCGGTCGCCCAGGGCGACCCGGGTGCTCCGCTGGGCCGGGAGCTCCAGATCGCGGAGCTGCTGCGGTTCGTGAAGCACCGACGGATCACCGGCACGGTGTGGCTGACCGCGGACGTCCACCACACCTCGGCGCAGCACTACGCGCCGGAGCGGGCGGCCTTCCAGGACTTCGCCCCCTTCTGGGAGTTCGTGTCAGGGCCGCTGGCGGCGGGCGGGTTCCCGGCGAACGCCCTGGACGCCACGTTCGGCCCGGAGCGGGTGTTCGTGCGGGCGCCGGAGCGGGGGAACCTGTCGCCGATGGAGAGCCCGCAGTACTTCGGCGAGGTCGACATCGACGGCCACAGCGGGGAGCTGACCGTACGGCTGCGGGCCGAGGGCGGCGCGGTGCTGTTCAGCAAGGTGCTCCAGCCGGGTCAGGTCGGGCAGTAACCGCAGGTCAGGGGCGTGCCGAGGTCCGTCCCGGGTGATTGTCAGTGCGGGGTCCTACCGTCGTATCCATGACGCGATCCGCACAGACGCTCGCCTGTCTCCACCCGTCCGCGCCGGAGCCCACGGGCTCCGGCCGGCTGCTCGGCCGGGAGACGGCGGGGCCCTGCGAGCACGCGCTCGCGGTCCGGACGGCGCGGCGGACGGCGACGGCCGTCGGCGGGGCGGCGTGATGACGGGGACGCGGCGCGAGCCGCGGGGCACGGGGAGCAGCAGGGGGAACGGCATGGAGAACGGGACGGGGACGAGCATGGCGACCGGGATGGCTGTCGAAGTGGCGACCGGCGAGAGCGACGGCGCAGGGGGCCATACGGCTGACGACGGCGCGGGCGGTGGCAAGGGCGTCGGTGCCAGTGCCGGTGGCAGCGTGAAGGGCGGGGCCGGGGTCGAGGAGCTGCTCGTCGCCGTGTGCGAGGGGCGGGCCGACGCGGTGCCGGGGCTCCTGGAGCCGCTGGACGCCGCCGCACGCAAGACCGCCCTCACCCGGCTCAAGGCGCTGCGCGCGGAGGTGCGCGCCGGAAAGTGGGCGACGCCCCCGCACCTGCCGAACCTCATCCGCAGCGCGCTGTACGTGGCGGGCGCCGGCTGTCTCCCGACGGCCGGGGCGGCCGCGAGCTGGCTCGGCGCGCGCGACCTGCTGATCCGGGAGAAGGACGGCGCCCTCGCTCTCGAGGCGCTCGGCGACCGGGACCCGGAGTGGGCGGCGGACCTGGCGGGGCGTCTGGCCGGGCGCCGGACGGTGGCGGAGAGCAGCTACACGCTGCTCCACGGGCTCGTGGTCCGCTCCGGGTACGCGGTTGCGCCCACCGACGGCTACGTCACCGCCTGGACCCGGCACGTCACCGACGATCGGCTCGTGGAGCGGCTCCGGGAGGATCCGCAGGCCCCGGTCCTGGTGGCCCATGCCCTCGCGATGGCCGAGCCTCCCGAGCGGCTGGCCCGCGCCCTCGGCCGTCGGCCGCGGAGGTACTGGCCCACGGCCCTGCGGACGCTCGTCGAGGAGGGGGTCCTGGACCGGGCCCAGGTCCTGGACGTGTGCGTGTCCCGGCTGCTGCGCGGCGGCCCCGTCCGGAACCTGCGCCTCCCGCTGGAGATGGTGCGGCTGCTCGAACCGGACGCGGAGGAGCTGCGGGAGCGGATCCCGGACTGGATCGGAATCGCGTCCGACGCGCCCTCGCTCGTCGCCGGGTACGCGCAGGACGTGCTGACGGAGCTCGCCTCGGCGGGGACGCTGCCGGTCGGGGCGCTGGCCGAGATGACGGCCGGTGTCCTCTTCCGTACCGAGAAGAAGCTGGTGCGGGCCCAGTTGGCGCTGGTCGGCAAGGTGCTGGCCAAGGAGCCGGGCGCGGCCGGGGAGCTGCTGCCCGCCGTGACGGAGGCCTTCGGGAGCGAGGACACCGGTGTGCAGGAGCGGGCCCTCAAGCTGGTCGGCCGTCATCTTCCGGCCGTGGACGCCGAGGTGCGGCGCGAGCTCGCGGAGGTCGCCGGGCTGCTGGGCCCGATGCACCGGCGGGCCGCCGGGGAGCTGTTCGGCGCGGACCTGGGGCAGGGGGCGGTGCTTCCGTACGAGGAGATCCTGCCGCCGGTGCCGGAGGTGCAGCGGCTCGCGCCCCCGGCGACGACGGTCGAGGAGTTGGTGGCGCAGCTGGTGGTGAAGCGGCTCCCGGAGGAGCCCGCGGCGTTCGAGCGGGCGCTCGACGGCCTGGTGCGGCATGCGCACCGGGACCGGGCGGCCGTGGCGGAGGCGGTGCGGGAGGCCTTTCCCCGGCCCCCGTGGGAGCAGGAGGCCCACTACTTCACGCACGAGACCCATGGGATCCATGTGGTGCTCGCGGGGCTGCTGGGGCTGCTGGATCCGGCGCTCGCCGGCTTCCGCAGGGCCCAGGGCCCCGGCCCGGACTCCTGCCTCCATCAGGCCCTGTCGGGGGTCCTCGACGCCCGGCTGTGGGAGGCCGCCGACCTCGTCGGTACGGACGCGCTGCCGTTCCTCCTCGCCACGCCGAGCTGGAGCACGGGGGCGATCGACCCGAGGGTCCTGGTGGGGCGGCTGCGGGAGTACCGGGACGCCGGTGTCGAGCCCGCTCCGGCCGATCTCGCCCAGGCCCTGGTGCGGGTGCTGCGGACCGATCCGTCGGCCGGGCGGGCGGCCGAGGAGGCGGCGGCGCTCGGCACTCCGGCCGGCCGGCGGCTCGCCGCCTGGCTGCGCGAGGAGACGGCCGTGGGGGCGACCGTGCGGTTCCTCCCCCGGGACGAGGACGGGACGTCGAAGAGGCGGTGGCTGATCGACCGGATCGTGGTCGATCTCGGCGAGCACCGGACGGTCCGGGCGGAGTTCCCGCCCGCCTTCCGGTGGCTCGGCGGCGCTCTGGAGGCGGCCCCCCGCCGCTGCCCTCACTGGGTGGGGGGCCGGGCCCAGTGGGCCCCGGTGCTGCCGGCCGACCGTGAGCTGCTCGCGGCCTGTCTTCTGCCGACCCTCGCGCACGGCGTCGAGGGGGACTCGCGCGGCGCGACCGAACCGCTGACCACGCTGGTCGAGGCCGACGGGCCGGTCGGCCGTGCGGTGCTGCTGACCCTGGCGTTCGGTCTCGGCTGCGTGGACGCGGACGACCGGCTGCGCGCGGTGGACGGCGTGCTCGTCCTGGCGGCGCGGGGCGAGTTGAACGCCCGGCGGCTCGGCACGGAGCTGGCGTGGCTGGTGGCGGAGGGCTCGGTGAAGCCGAACCGGCTGGCGGACGCGGCCCGGACGGCGGCCGCCACGGGCGCGTACCACACGGTCTGGACGGTGCTCGAGGCGATGCTTCCGGAGGTGCTCGCCCCGGCGCAGCCGGTGCGGGGGCTCGGCGAGGTCCTCGCGGTGGCCGCCGAATGCGTGGAGCGGTGCGGGGCCCGCGGGGAGGTCGCCGGGCTCGGAACGCTCGCCTCGGGGCGGGGTTCCTCGCAGCTGGTGGTGCAGGCCGGACGGCTGCTGGCCGCACTCCGTCAGGGAGCCGATCAGCCTCTGACAGAAACGGTCTGAATTGGCCTTTAAGTCAGCAGATCGGCACTTAACCCGTCAGTCACAAAGCGTTCGCGATCACGCAACACCACTGGGCCAGAGTGAAGTCATGACCGATGTGACGTCTTCGAAGAGCGCCCGCCGTCCGCACCACTGGCGGCACGACCTGATCGAGCTCGCCGCCCTGTTCACCGCCGTGGTGGTGGCCGACACGATCGCCAAGACCATCGTCAAGGGCCCCGACGGCCCCTACCTCCTGGTCTTCTCCGCGATCACGCTGGTCGCCACCGCCGCGTTCCACACCTGGTGGGCGCGCAGGCGCAGTCATGCCGACCATGCCCCGCCCGCCGGTCACACCGGCGGGCGCCCCACCACGGACGTGCCGGCCCCGAGCGGATCCCCGGCGAACGAGCAGGAGACGGAAGGGGGGTCCGGGGCACCGGCCGAGACGACGCTGTGGCGGATGCGGACCACCGTCGCGGACACGCCGGGCAGCCTCGCCGCGCTGTGCACGGTCCTCGCCCGCCTGGGCGTGGACATCCTCACCCTCCAGACCCACCCGCTCGCCGACGGCACGGTCGACGAGTTCCTGCTGCGCGCCCCCGCCGGCCTCTCCGCGCAGGCCCTCGCCCGCGAGACGGCAGCGGGCGGCGGCCGCGACACCTGGACCGAGCGGGCCGACACCCACGACCTGGTGGACACCCCCACCCGGGTCCTGGGCCTGGCCACCCGCACCGCGCTCGACACGGCCGAACTGCCCCTCGCACTGCGGCAGCTCCTCGGCCGCTGCACCCTCCACTCCGTGCCGGCGGTCTCGCTGACCGGCCGCCCCACCGGCGAACAGGCCCCGGTCGAAGGCGTCCTGGAAGAGACCGTGATGCGGCTGCGCGACCCGCACGGCGGCACCCTCATCGTCGAGCGGCCCCATCTGCCCTTCACCCCGACCGAGTTCGCCCGGGCCCGCGCCCTCGTCGAGCTCGACGCCCGGCTCGGGCCCCGCGTCCCGCGCAGCCAGGACGTGCTGACCCTGCCGGAGGGCAACGAGATCACGGTCCGCCGCGCCGACCAGCGCGACCTGCCCGCCGCGCGCGCCATGCACGACCGCTGCTCGGCCCGCACCCTGGGCCTGCGCTACCACGGCCCCGTCGGCGACGCCGACCGCTACCTCGACCACCTGCTCAGCCCCCGCTTCGGCCGCACCCTCGCCGTGCAGACGGCCTCCGGCCGTCTCGTCGCCCTCGGCCACCTGCTGTGGGACGGCGACGAGACGGAGGTCGCCCTCATCGTCGAGGACGACTGGCAGCGGCGCGGCATCGGCTCCGAGGTCCTCGGCCGACTGGTGGCGATGGCCGAGGAGGCCGGCTGCGACAGCGTGTACGCCGTGACGCAGTCCTCCAACACGGGGATGGTGGCCGCGATGCGGGCGCTGAACCTCCCCCTCGACTACCAGATCGAGGAGGGCACCCTGGTGATCACCGCCCGACTGTCCTCGGCGCCGCGACCGGCTGCTCGGGCAATGCAGGAGCAGCCGCGCGAAGGGACTCGGCCGGCGGAGCGCTGAGCGCCTGGGTCAGGTCGCGCCACAGGTCCTCGACGTCCTCGAGGCCGACCGACATCCGCAGCAGCCGGTCGTTGACGCCCGCGGAGCGCCGGTCTCCCTCGGCCACGATCCGGTGGCTGATGGAGGCCGGGTGCTGGATGAGGGTGTCGACGCTGCCGAGACTGACCGCCGGGGTGATGAGCCGTACGCCGGCGATCACGGCGTGCGGCTCCCCGTACACCTCGAAGGCGATCATCGCGCCGCCGATCCGGGGGTAGTGGACGCGGGCGACGCGGGGGTCGACGGCGAGCCGCCGGACCAGCTCCGCGGCCGTCGAGGACGCCGCCCTGACCCGTACCGGGAGGGTGGAGAGGCCCCGCAGCAGCAGGTATCCGGCGAGGGGGTGGAGCACCCCGCCGGTGGCGAACCGGACCTGACGGAGGGTACGGGCGAACTCCTCGTCGCAGGCGACGACTCCGCCCATGACGTCGCCGTGGCCGCCCAGGTACTTGGTGGCGCTGTGCAGCACGATGCGCGCGCCCTGCTCGACGGGGCGCTGGAGCACCGGCGTGGCGAAGGTGTTGTCGACGAGCAGCGGGACGGAGCCGCAGGAGTGGGCGATGGCCCGGATGTCGGCCTCGGCGAGCGTCGGGTTGGCGGGCGACTCGACCATGACGAGGCCGGTGTCGGGCCGGATCGCGTCGGCGATGCCCGCCGGGTCGGTCCAGGTCACCTCGGTGCCGAGCAGCCCGGCGTCGAGGAGGTGGTCGCTGCAGCCGTACAGCGGGCGGACCGCGACGACGTGCCGCAGACCCTGGCTCGCCCGGGCGAGGAGCACGGCGGTGACGGCGGCCATGCCGCTGGCGAAGGCGACGGCGGCCTCGGCGCCCTCCAGGCGGGCGAGGGCCTCCTCGAAGCGGGCGACGGTCGGGTTGTCGAGCCGGGCGTAGACGGGCGGGCCGTCGAGCCGGGCGCCGGTGGTGGCGAACTCGTCGATGCGGGCGGCCTCGGCCCGGGCGTCGTACGAGGGGTAGGTGGTGGACAGGTCGATCGGCGGGGCGTGCAGTCCGAGCCCGGCGAGGTCTTCGCGGCCGGCGTGCACGGCTTCGGTGGCAAGGGCCCTCGGGATGGCCGAGAGGCCGTGATCCATGGCGTCCATGGCGGCACTGTGAACGGATACCGGGAAGTAGCGTCACATCACCGTGTTACGTTCGCCAGATGGCCGATTCTGTCGTACTGGACGCGGTCGATCTGCACATTCTTCGCCTCCTGCAGAACGACGCCCGGAGCACCTACCGCGAACTCGCCGCCGAGGTCGGCGTCGCACCCTCCACCTGCCTCGACCGGGTGGCACGGCTGCGCCGCACCGGGGTGATCCTCGGACACCAGCTACGACTGGATCCGGCCAAACTCGGACGTGGACTCGAAGCGCTGCTTCTCGTCCAGGTCCGCCCCCACCGGCGTGAACTGATCGGTCCGTTCGTCGAGCGGATCCGGGCCCTCCCCGAGTCCCGGGCGCTGTTCCACCTCACCGGTCCCGACGACTACCTCGTCCACGTGGCCGTGGCGGACCCCGCCGACCTGCAGCGTCTCGTCCTCGACGAGTTCACCTCGCGCCGCGAGGTGGCCCGCGTCGAGACCCGGCTGATCTTCCAGCAGTGGGAATGCGGCCCTCTGCTGCCGCCCTCCCCCGGCCCTTCCTTGTCAGCCGACTGAGGCCTGACGAGGGTGACGCGGGCCCGCCGGAGGCGCCAGGATGACCCCCATGCCAGACACTTCCAGCAGCCCGCTGCCCCGCCAGGTCGCCGACGACCACGTCGACGCACTCATCGCCCTCGACCCGATCACCGGTACGTACCTGGGAGTCAAGGAGAGCGCCGGACTGCTGCCGGACTTCTCGCCCGCCGGACAGCGTGCGGTGGCCGACCTCGCCCGCCGCACGCTCGCCCGGCTCGACGAGGCCGAGCGGGCTCCGGGCGCGGACAGCGACGCCGAGCGGCGCTGCGCCCGGCTGCTGCGGGAGCGGCTGACGGCGGAACTGGCCATGCACGAGGCCGAGGAGAACCTCCGCACGGTAAGCAACATGCGCTCGCCCGCGCACAGCGTCCGCATCGTCTTCACCGTCATGCCGACGGAGACCGAGGAGGACTGGACGGCGGTCGCCGCCCGGCTGCGCGCGGTCCCGGCCGCGCTCGACGGCTACCGCGCCTCCCTGGCGCTGGGCCTGGAGCGGGGGCTCTTCGGCGGGCCGCGCCCCACCGCCACGTTCGTCGAGCAGCTCACCGAGTGGGCGGGCGGGGAAAACGGGAAGCCGGGCTGGTTCGAGGAGTTCGCCGCCGCGGGCCCCGCCACGCTCCCCGAGGAGCTGAGGGCCGAGCTCGCGACGGCCGCGAAGGGCGCCACCGCCGCCGTCGGGGCGCTGCGGGACTGGATGCGGGACGTGTACGCGCCGGCCGTGGCCGACGCGCCGAACACGGTGGGCCGCGAGCGCTACCAGCGCTGGACCCGTTTCTTCAACGGCACCGATCTGGATCTCGACCAGGCGTACGCGTACGGCTGGAGCGAGTATCACCGGCTCCTCGGTGAGATGCGGACCGAGGCCGAGCGGATCCTGCCGGGCGCGGGCCCCTGGGAGGCGCTCGCCCACCTCGACGAGCACGGCACGCACATCGAGGGCGTGGAGGAGGTCCGGGTCTGGCTCCAGGAGCTGATGGACCAGGCCATCGAGGCGCTCGACGGCCACCACTTCGAACTCGCGGAGCGGGTACGGCGGGTGGAGTCCCGGATCGCACCGCCCGGGGGCGCCGCCGCGCCGTACTACACCGGACCGTCCGAGGACTTCTCGCGCCCGGGCCGCACCTGGCTGCCCGTGGACGGCACGACCCGTTTCCCGGTGTACGACCTGGTGTCGACCTGGTACCACGAGGGCGTCCCCGGCCACCACCTGCAGATCGCGCAGTGGGCGCACGTCGCCGACCGGCTCTCCCGCTACCAGGCGACCATCGGGAAGGTCAGCGCGAACTCGGAGGGCTGGGCGCTGTACGCCGAGCGCCTGATGGACGAACTGGGCTTCCTGCCCGACGCGGAGCGGCGCCTCGGCTACCTCGACGGCCAGATGATGCGCGCGTGCCGGGTGATCGTGGACATCGGCATGCACCTCGGCCTGGAGATCCCCGCGGAGTCGCCCTTCCATCCGGGCGAGCGGTGGACGCCGGAGCTCGCCCAGGAGTTCTTCCAGCTGCACAGCAGCCGCCCGCCGTCGTTCGTGGAGAGCGAGATGACCCGGTATCTGTCGATGCCCGGCCAGGCGATCGGCTACAAGCTGGGCGAGCGCGCCTGGCTGCTCGGCCGGGCCAACGCGCGGGCCGCGCACGGCGAGGCGTTCGACGCGAAGGCCTGGCACATGGCGGCTCTCTCACAGGGCCCCCTCGGCCTGGACGACCTGGTGGACGAGATCTCCCGCCTCTGAGGCTTCCACATGGCGGAAATCCCCGGTCGATCACTTGATCGACCGGGGATTCCCCTGCACGCTCTCCCCCATGAGCACCGATTACACCCCGGACGCCACCGACTGGCGCATCCTCGAAGCACTCCAGTCCGAGGGCCGCGCCAGCTTCGCCGAGCTCGCCCGCGCCGTGTCGATGTCGCCGTCCGCGGTGACCGAGCGGGTGCGGCGCCTGGAGGACGCCGGGGTGATCACGGGGTACACGGCGATCGTCGACCAGGACCGCCTGGGCCTGCCCATCCTCGCCTTCGTACGGCTGCGCTACCCGCACGGCAACTACAAGCCGTTCCACGACCTGCTCGACACCACGCCCGAGGTCCTGGAGGCCCATCACGTCACCGGCGACGACTGCTTCGTCCTCAAGGTCGCCGCCCGCTCCATGAAGCACCTGGAGGCGATCAGCGGGAAGATCGCCACGCTCGGCGCGGTGACCACCAGCGTCGTCTACTCCTCGCCTCTGCCCCGGCGCTCCCTCAGCCGCTGAGCGCGTCCCCACCGGTGCGCAGCCGCACCGCCGACCCCTGTCGTGCCTTGACGACCTCCAGCTGGGCCGGGATCCGGCGGCGCAGGTCGCCGACGTGGCTGACGATGCCGACGCTGCGGTCCCGCTCGCGCAGCGAGTCGAGGACGTCGAGGACCTCGTCGAGCGTCTGCTCGTCGAGGCTGCCGAAGCCCTCGTCGATGAAGAGGGTGTCGAGCCTGACGCCGCCGGCCTCGTCGGTGACGACGTCGGCGAGGCCGAGGGCGAGCGCGAGCGAGGCGAAGAAGGTCTCGCCGCCGGAGAGCGTGGCCGTGTCGCGTTCGTTGCCGGTCCAGGCGTCGACGACGTGCAGTCCGAGGCCGGACCGCTTGCCGCCGGAGCGGGCGTCGGAGTGGACGAGGGTGTAGCGGCCCGAGGACATGCGCTGGAGGCGGGCGCTCGCGGCCGCCGCGACCTGTTCGAGCCGGGCGGCGAGCACGTACGACTCCAGGCGCATCCGGCGCTCGTTCTCCGCGGAGGTGCCGGCGGTGAGGGCGGCGAGCCGGGCCACCCGGTCGTACTCCTCGCGCAGCGGCCCGAGGCGGCGGACCTCGGTGACGGCCTGCCGGGAGAGTCCGGCGAGTCCGGTGGCCCGCTCGCGGGCGGCGGCCAGGGCGGAGTCGGCCTCGCGGAGGGCGCGTTCGGCCGCCGTGTGCGCGGCCGCCGCGGCGGCGGGGTCGGCGGGCGGCCGGGCGGCGGCCTCGGCCGTGCCGGGCTCGGCGAGCCGGTCCGCGACGGCGGCGGCCTCGGCCCGCCAGGCGTCCACGCGCTGCTGGAGGTCGCGGCGCTCGCCCTCGTCGAGGAGGGCGCCGGCGGCCTCGGCCGGGGTGGCGAAGCCCGCCCGGTAGGCGGCGTCGGCGAGCCGGTCGTCGGCCTCCTTGAGGCGCTGGGCGGTGAGTTCGGCGGTGCGTACGGCTCCGGCGGCGTCGACCAGGAGGGCGACCCGCCGCTCCAGGCGGGTGGCGTGTTCGGCCACGCTGGCGAACGCGCCGCGCCCCCGGGCGAGTTCCTCGTCGAGCGCGGACTGCTCCCGCTCCAGGGCCTCCCGGCGCGAGGTGCGCGCGGCGACCCGCCGCTCGGCCTCGCGCTGCGCGCCCACCCGTTCCTCGTGTTCCCGCTCGGCTCGTGCGAGCGCCTCGCGCGCGCCGTGCGTCTGCCCGGCGAGGGCGTGCGCCTCGGCGTGCAGACGGGCCAACTCCTCCACTTCGTCCGCCAGTTCGCGGACGGTGGGCTCGGCCCCGGACCCGGCGGCCTCCGGGCCGGTCAGGACCTCCGTACGGGCCGCGGACCAGGACTCGCGGGTGACGGCGAGTTCGCGTTCGGCGGCCGTGCGGGTCTCCTCGGCGCGGGTGTAGGCCGCGTAGGCGGCGTCCTCCGTGGCGCGGTCGACGTGGCCGGCGGTGGTGCGGGCGGGTGCCGGGTGGTCGGTGGAGCCGCAGACCTGGCAGGGGTCGCCCGGGGCGAGGGCGACCGCGAGTTCGGCGGCGATGCCCTCCAGGCGGCGGGACTTGACGTCGAGCCAGCTCTCGTGGGCCGCCCAAGCACCCCGAGTTGAAGCTGACCAAGGTGATGGTCTCGGAGGCCGGCGCCTCGGTCTACTCGGCCTCCGCCTTCGCCTCGCAGGAACTCCCGGGCCTCGACGTGTCGTTGCGCGGCGCCGTCTCCATCGCCCGGCGGCTCCAGGACCCGCTCGCGGAGCTGGTGAAGATCGACCCGAAGTCCATCGGCGTCGGCCAGTACCAGCACGACCTGGCCGAGGTGAAGCTGTCGCGTTCGCTCGACGCGGTGGTCGAGGACTGTGTGAACGGCGTCGGCGTGGACGTCAACACCGCCTCGGCGCCGCTGCTCTCGCGGGTCTCGGGCATCAGCTCCGGTCTCGCGGAGAACATCGTCGCGCACCGGGACGCCAACGGTCCCTTCCGCTCCCGCAAGGCGCTCAAGGACGTGGCCAGGCTCGGCCCGAAGGCGTACGAGCAGTGCGCGGGCTTCCTGCGCATCCGGGGCGGCGACGACCCGCTCGACGCCTCGGCGGTGCACCCGGAGGCGTACCCGGTGGTGCGCCGGATGGTGAAGGCGACGGGCGGCGAGGTCGCGGCGCTGATCGGCGACACGGGCACGCTGCGCTCGCTGCGGGCGGACGACTTCGTCGACGAGACCTTCGGCCTGCCGACGGTGACGGACATCCTGCGCGAGCTGGAGAAGCCGGGCCGCGACCCGCGTCCGGCGTTCCGTACGGCCACCTTCAAGGAGGGCGTCGAGAAGATCGGCGACCTGGCGCCGGGGATGGTCCTGGAGGGTGTCGTCACCAACGTGGCCGCGTTCGGCGCGTTCGTGGACATCGGCGTGCACCAGGACGGCCTGGTGCACGTGTCGGCGATGTCGAAGACCTTCGTCAAGGACCCGCGTGACGTGGTGAAGCCCGGTGACGTGGTCAAGGTGAAGGTCGTGGACGTGGACATCCCGCGCAAGCGGATCTCCCTGACGCTGCGCCTGGACGACGAGGCCGGCGCGGGCGGCCAGGGCGGCGCGCCCAGGCGTGACCGCGCTGGAACGTGAGCCTGGATCGCGCTGCGCGCCTGGGCCTCGCTGTCGGGATCTGTGTGCTGCGGGGTGGCC